>NZ_LHVI01000040.1:0-1710 GCF_001269755.1 Pseudomonas sp. Q12-87
GTAACCGGGTGGGCTTCGAATGACCGTCGGTCTATTATGATGGTTTTGTGGCGAGGGAGATCCCGCCGCGTCTTCGACGCTGCGCTGTCGCGCAGCAAACAGTTCATCGTAAATTGGAAGAACGCGCGCGGGGCAAAGGCCGTAACCAGCACTGGTGKGTCAGCACCCGAGAGGGAGAGTGACCTGCACGGTATCGGCGTGGAGTCGTTGATGGCACGGCCAGGCCGTGACCTCGTATAAGAGAGTGAATCCTTTCGCCACCGTGTACCCCGCGCGCGTCATTCAATCCTGCGAGGAATTGCCATGGCGCGCAAGAACCAAAAGCGTTTTGAGATTATTCATCACCWCTGTGCCGGTATTGACGTGGGAAGCCGTGAGCATTGGGTCGCTGTAAACCCAGAGCAGTACGATCCTGCTGTCCGTCAATTCTCYACGTTTACCGACGATTTGATCGCACTGGCCGACTGGCTCCAGTCGTTGAACATCAGTGTCGTGGCCATGGAGGCGACGGGCGTTTACTGGATTCCGCTTTTCGAAGTGCTGGATGCGCGTGGCTTTGAGGTTTATCTGGTTAACTCACGTGCTACGCGGCAGACCTCTGGGCGCAAATCCGATGTGCTTGATTGCCAGTGGATCTGGCAACTCATGACGCACGGCCTGCTCAGCGGCGCTTTTCGCCCTTCTGATGAGATCTGTTCGATGCGTTCRTTGGTCCGCCAGCGCGCCAATAAAGTCTGCGACCAAGCCAAGTCGATCAATCGTATGCAGAAGGCCTTGAGTCAGATGAACATCCAGTTGGCCCAGGTTATCAGTGACATCACCGGGGTGACGGGTTTGAAGATCTTGCGGGCTATCGTCCAAGGCGAGCGTTCCCCTGAAAAGCTTTCAGCCTTGCGCGACGGACGGATCAAGGCCGATCAGGAAACCATCGCTCGCAGCTTGCATGGCAACTGGCGGGCAGAGCATCTACATGCGCTAGGCCAGGAGCTGGCGTGCCATGACTTCTTGGAAAAGCAGATCGCTGAATGCGATCAAGCCATTGCCCAGGCGCTAGCGCGACTTCCAGTTCTTCAGCCGGAGACAGGACTGCCTTGCAAGCCCTTGCGCAGTGCACATCGCTCAGCCGATCAACAACTGGCGCTACACCAGGCACTGATCAAGGTCATGGGCGTGGATTTAACGGCCATTCCCACCATCGGTATTGATATTGCGTTGGTACTCGCCAGCGAACTGGGGCCGGACTTATCACGTTTCCCGACCTCGCAGCACTTAAGCTCTTGGCTTGGTCTGGCCCCTCCCACGCGAATATCAGGAGGCAAACCGCTTCCTGGTAAAGCGCCTAAAATCATCAATCGAGCCGCCCAAGCCCTCAAGCAAGCGGCCTCCAACGCACGGCAGGATAAAAGTTTTATTGGCGCCAGCCACCGTGCCCGCCTGACGCGGATGGACACTAGTTGCGCGATCAAGGCGACGGCTCATCAACTGGCGCGATTGATTTACGCCATGCTCACCAAAGGCCAACCCTACGTTGAGAAAGGGATAGAAGAGTTTGAGGAGAAAAGCCGGGGACGCCAACTGCGGGCTCTGGAGCGCAAAGCCCGAAAGTTGGGTATGCAATTAGTTAAGGCTGCATGATTTTTAGAAGCAAAAACAATGGGTTGTATTTTGTTTGATAAGAGCTTGCTCCCACTCGGCTGCGCAGCAGTCGTC
>NZ_LHVI01000041.1:0-2649 GCF_001269755.1 Pseudomonas sp. Q12-87
TTGTCTTGCGTGACGAAGTTCACCGAGCCGGAGCTTTCGCCAACCGGGATGGTGATGGTTTGGCCGTTCGACAGGGTGACGACCAGCGGAGCGCCGGTCACTGGAGCGTTCACCGAGGCGGTGTAAACCACGGTGCCGCCTTCGGCAACGGTCGATGTTGCGCTCAGGCTGACAGTCGAAGTGTCGATGGTGTCTGTGACATCCGTAACCGCAGGAGTCGTGCTTGGCACCAGATTCTCGAAGTTACCGCCGGCAGCTTTGTCGATGCTGACTTCAACCTTGCCGGCGTCCTTGTAGACGTCGTCTTTTGGCGCGTCGACGGTCACGGTGCCGGTGGTGGCGCCGGCTGCGATGTTGATCACGGCGCCGTTGCTCAGGGACACGGTGACGGGCGAACCGGCGGCGTTGGTCAGGGTGGCGGTGTAAACAATCGAACCGCCTTCCGTAACGGTGTCGGTCGCGGTCAAAGTGAGGCCGGTGGTGTCCTGGGTATCGGTCACCGAGGTGTCGGCGGTCTTGCCGTCGATAGCCAACTTCTCGTAGTTGCCACCTTTGGCATCGTCAATTTTGACGCTCAGGTTATCGCCGCCTGCGAGGGCGTTGTCCTGCGTGACGAAGTTCACCGAGCCGGAGCTTTCGCCGACCGGAATGGTGATGGTCTGGCCGTTGCTCAATGTGACAACCAACGGAGCGCCGGTCACTGGAGCGTTGACCGAAGCGGTGTAAACCACGGTGCCGCCTTCGGCGACGGTCGACGTTGCGCTCAGGCTGACAGTCGAGGTGTCGATGGTGTCCGTGACATCCGTAACCGCAGGAGTCGTGCTCGGCACCAGGTTCTCGAAGTTGCCACCGGCAGCTTTATCAATGGAGACTTCCACCTTGCCGGCGTCTTTGTAGACGTCGTCTTTTGGCGCGTCGACAGTGACGGTGCCGGTGGTGGCGCCAGCTGCGATGTTGATCACCGCGCCGTTGCTCAGGGTCACGGTGACGGGCGAACCAGCGGCGTTGGTCAGGGTGGCGGTGTAAACAATCGAACCGCCTTCGGTAACGGTGTCAGTCGCACTCAAAGTGAGGCCGGTGGTGTCTTGGGTATCGGTCACCGACGTGTCAGCCGGTTTTTCATCGATAGCCAACTTCTCGTAGTTACCACCTTTGGCATCGTCAATTTTGACGCTCAGGTTATCGCCGCCTGCGAGGGCGTTGTCCTGCGTGGCGAAGTTCACTGAGCCGGAGCTTTCGCCGACTGGGATGGTGATGGTTTGGCCGTTGCTCAATGTGACAACGAGCGGAGCGCCAGTAACCGGTGCGTTGACCGAAGCGGTGTAAACCACGGTACCGCCTTCAGCAACAGTCGAAGTCGCTGAGAGCGAAACAGTGCTGGTGTCGATGGTGTCGGTTACGTCAGTGACAGCTGGGGTGGTACTCGGCACCAGGTTCTCGAAGTTGCCACCGGCAGCTTTATCAATGGTGACTTCCACCTTGCCGGCATCTTTGTATACGTCGTCCTTCGGTGCGTCGACGGTCACGGTGCCGGTCGTGGCGCCAGCCGCGATGTTGATGACCGCGCCATTGCTCAGCGTAACGGTGACTGGCGAACCGGCGGCGTTGGTCAGGGTGGCGGTGTAAACAATCGAACCGCCTTCCGTAACGGTGTCGGTCGCCGAGAGGGTCAGACCAGTAGTGTCTTGGGTATCGGTCACCGACGTGTCAGCCGGTTTTTCGTCGATAGCCAGTTTTTCGTAATTACCACCCTTGGCGTCGTCGATCTTGACGCTCAGGTTGTCGCCGCCTGCCAGGGCGTTGTCCTGCGTGACGAAGTTCACCGAGCCGGAGCTTTCGCCAACCGGGATGGTGATGGTTTGGCCGTTCGACAGGGTGACGACCAGCGGAGCGCCGGTCACTGGAGCGTTCACCGAGGCGGTGTAAACCACGGTGCCGCCTTCGGCAACGGTCGATGTTGCGCTCAGGCTGACAGTCGAAGTGTCGATGGTGTCTGTGACATCCGTAACCGCAGGAGCCGTGCTCGGCACCAGGTTCTCGAAATTGCCGCCGGCAGTTTTATCAATGGTGACTTCAACCTTGCCGGCGTCCTTGTAGACGTCGTCTTTTGGCGCGTCGACAGTGACGGTGCCGGTGGTGGCGCCAGCTGCGATGTTGATGACCGCGCCATTGCTCAGCGTAACGGTGACGGGCGAACCGGCAGCGTTGGTCAGGGTCGCGGTGTAAACAATCGAACCGCCTTCAGCGACAGTGTCGGTCGCCGAGAGCGTCAGACCGGTGGTGTCCTGGGTATCGGTCACCGACGTGTCAGCCGGTTTGCCGTCGATAGCCAGTTTTTCGTAGTTACCGCCCTTGGCGTCGTCAATTTTGACGCTCAGGTTGTCTCCGCCTGCCAGGGCGTTGTCTTGCGTGACGAAGTTCACCGAGCCGGAGCTTTCGCCAACCGGGATGGTGATGGTTTGGCCGTTCGACAGGGTGACGACCAGCGGAGCGCCGGTCACTGGAGCGTTCACCGAGGCGGTGTAAACCACGGTGCCGCCTTCGGCGACGGTCGACGTTGCGCTCAGGCTGACAGTCGAGGTGTCGATGGTGTCCGTGACATCCGTAACCGCAGGAGTCGTGCTCGGCACCAGGTTCTCGAAGTTGCCA
>NZ_LHVI01000042.1:0-1596 GCF_001269755.1 Pseudomonas sp. Q12-87
GCCAGCCCTTTCAAGGTCTTTTGATTTTAGCTGCCTTGAGCACCCGATCCGTTGACACGTGGGCATTCGCGGCTTTGCCTTCCAGCCACTCCTTTGACTTGGGCACTTTCGGGCCTCGTTTGCTCTTGGCGACCGCTTTGGGCTGGATATTTCGAGCGAGTGCAAGCAGGTACTGAGTCAGTCCTGCAGCGGGGATCGGGATGCATAGATATTCTGGCAAGGCTATTTGCATCCCCTCGTAACCGCTGCGTACCTGTACCGTTAGGTGATAAATCGATGCTTCCCAATCGTCGGGCAGGGTCTGGCGATGAGCCTGCTCGACGCTGCGTTTGAGCACGGCCAGAACGTTGTAAGCCAACACGGCCGACGCAAATCCCAGCAGGGCTGCTTTAGGGTTGCCCAAGGTTTCGATTTCACTGTCCAACACCGCTTCCAGGCGCTGGAACATCCCTTCGATGCTCCAGCGACGGCGGTACAAATCGGCGATTTGCTCAGCACTGATAGAGTCGGGCAAGTTGCTCCAGAACAGCAGCGTGGTATCGCCGGATTCGGTGGGTTTTTGCAGGTTCAGTTCGACTCGTCGCCACTGGCGTCCACCTTTTACTTCGATGATTTGCTCGCGCACGCTGCCTGCCGCGACCGCGACAGGCACCTGCCAGACGCTTTCCTTAAGCAGGCGTGGATGTTTGCTCTGTTCGCGAATGATGAACGAGGCCCCGGTATCTTCGCAGGCCTCCATGACCGGGAGCGTGCAGTAGAGTCGGTCAGCCATCCACAGTTGTCCCGTACAGGCCTTTTCCAGCAAGGGCAGCACGCTGACGCGCTCGCTGGCATAGGCATCTTCACAAGGCTGAAGATCAACGACCTGATCCAGGTCGGGGTCGTAAACCACAACGGAAAAACCAGGCCGGGCGGCGCCGCGTTCACGGCGCAAAGCGCCCAGACGCTTTTCGCTGGAAGGCAGGTGGTTACCGTCAACGACCCGTAGTTGCCAGCCAGGCAAAATGGCTGAGTGCCCCAGTTCTTTTACCGTCGGTGCCAAACGCTCTGCGCTGCCGGTGACTAGGGCGCGCAGTAGCGCAGGCTCTGTGCGGCTGACCTTGTCATATAGCGCCGCCAAGCTGACAGGAAGGTCTTCCATCTGCCGCGCGGCGGCATGCAGCGAGGGTCGCAAGCCCAATGAAACAAGGGACATCAGTTCAACGATGGTTGAAAACAAAAGCTCACGTGGGTACTGCCGCTGACGGTGTTCTTCGAACACCTGATCGACCCATTCAGCAGGAACAGCCTGCTCCAATATCACTCTGGTCATGACACTGGCCGGTGCTTTTTTCTCAAACCGTGCTAGAACCTCTGCCCACATCGCTTTCGTCCACCCTGACTGGAGTTTTGCGGGATTTTATCAAAGACCTTGAAAGGGCTGGCCCTTACGGCGACTTACTTTTTTTCAGACGCCAAAAAAAGTAAGCAAAAAAGGCTTGCCCCACCACTCGGTGCCTCGCTCCGGCTCGGCATGCCCTCAACTCCGGCATTGCTCCGTGGGCCCGCCGCGAAGGGTCATCCATGACCCAGCGCGGCTATCCCGGCATCCATGCC
>NZ_LHVI01000043.1:0-546 GCF_001269755.1 Pseudomonas sp. Q12-87
TCTACTGGATCGACTGGCGCAAGACCAGCGATCGCTTTTACCTGTCGATGCACATCTCCTACCCCAACATCGCCGACGCCGCCCGCGCCCGCCGCGAAGGCGTGGAGCCGGGGGGCATGATCATGATCCACGGCACGCCGGACTCAGAAGAAAACCCTGAACAATTGTTCCACACCTTGGACTGGACCGATGGCTGTATTGCCATGCGCAACGTGGATATGCGCGAAGTCTGGAACCTGGTGCCGGATGGCACCATGATCGAGATTCGTCCGTAGCCCCTCGCCACAACACCATCCCCCGTGGCGAGGGAGCTTGCTCCCGCTGGGCTGCGCAGCAGACCCAAGGCAGTCGAACTCAATTTGGCTGACACATCGCAGCGTCTGGTTTTGGGGCCGCTTCGCGCCCCAGCGGGAGCAAGCTCCCTCGCCACAAAGGCTTTCTGGCCCGGCAGCAAATCTTCGTTGCCTGACCTGGCCTCATCGCACCCCTGCCCGGAACGCTACCCGGGCGGATCTGACAGGCCACTGCCTATGTGGCGAGGGAGCT
>NZ_LHVI01000044.1:0-1152 GCF_001269755.1 Pseudomonas sp. Q12-87
CTGAACCCTGTGGGAGCGGGCTTGCCCGCGAAGACGGCGGCACCTCCAACATTGATGCAAGCTGATTCACCGCATTCGCGAGCAAGCTCGCTCCCACAGTAGATCGCGGGTGTACGCAGCATTTGCATACGGCACTGAACCTGTGGGAGCGGGCTTGCCCGCGAAGACGGCGGCACCTCCAACATTGATGCAAGCTGATTCACCGCATTCGCGAGCAAGCTCGCTCCCACAGTAGATCGCGGGTGTACGCAGCATTTGCATACGGCACTGAACCCTGTGGGAGCGGGCTTGCCCGCGAAGACGGCGGCACCTCCAACATTGATGCAAGCTGATTCACCGCATTCGCGAGCAAGCTCGCTCCCACAGTAGATCGCGGGTGTACGCGGCATTTGCATACGGCACTGAACCCTGTGGGAGCGGGTTTACCCGCGAAGACGGCGGCACCTCCAACATCGATGCAAGCTGATTCACCGCATTCGCGAGCAAGCCCGCTCCCACAGTAGATCGCGGGTGTACGCAGCATTTGCATACGGCACTGAACCCTGTGGGAGCGGGCTTGCCCGCGAAGACGGCGGCACATCCAACATCACTTCAAGCTGACCCACTGCATTCGCGAGCAAGCTCGCTCCCACAGTGGATCGCGGGTGTATGCAGCATTTGCATACGGCACTGAACCCTGTGGGAGCGGGTTTACCCGCGAAGACGGCGGCACATTCACCATCACTTCAAGCTGACCCACCGCTTTCGCGAGCAAGCCCGCTCCCACAGTAGATCGCGGGTGTACGCAGCATTTGCATACGGCATTGAACCCTGTGGGAGCGGGCTTGCCCGCGAAGACGGCGGCACCTCCAACATTGATGCAAGCTGATTCACCGCATTCGCGAGCAAGCTCGCTTGTATGGTAGGACTTGAAGGGAGGAGGAGGGACAAAGCTCGATTCTGACTGTTAGCCGCAGTACAGACCGTGGGAGATTTCACCCCTCCTCCTTTCACCCAAGCGCCGATAAAGAATGCATCTGGCCTAGACCGACGATAGGAACAAGCCTGCGCCTCTGGGTGAACCCTTCAAGTGTTCAAACCTTAGCCCGGAGGATTTTCAATGGCAATGCCGGTTTCTGTCGTAAAGCCGATCGTGGGTGTTGATGTCGCCAA
>NZ_LHVI01000045.1:0-636 GCF_001269755.1 Pseudomonas sp. Q12-87
GACGAAGTTCACCGAGCCGGAGCTTTCGCCAACCGGGATGGTGATGGTTTGGCCGTTCGACAGGGTGACGACCAGCGGAGCGCCGGTCACTGGAGCGTTCACCGAGGCGGTGTAAACCACGGTGCCGCCTTCGGCGACGGTCGACGTTGCGCTCAGGCTGACAGTCGAGGTGTCGATGGTGTCCGTGACATCCGTAACCGCAGGAGTCGTGCTCGGCACCAGGTTCTCGAAGTTGCCACCGGCAGCTTTATCAATGGAGACTTCCACCTTGCCGGCGTCTTTGTAGACGTCATCTTTCGGCGCGTCGACGGTCACGGTACCGGTCGTGGCGCCGGCAGCGATGTTGATGACCGCGCCGTTGCTCAACGTAACGGTGACAGGCGAGCCAGCAGCGTTAGTCAGTGTTGCGGTGTAAGTGATCTGGCCGCCTTCCGTAACCGTGTCGGTCGCGGTCAAAGTGAGGCCAGTGGTGTCCTGGGTATCGGTCACCGACGTGTCAGCCGGTTTTTCGTCGATAGCCAGTTTTTCGTAGTTACCGCCCTTGGCGTCGTCAATTTTGACGCTCAGGTTGTCTCCGCCTGCCAGGGCGTTGTCTTGCGTGACGAAGTTCACCGAGCCGGAGCTTTCGCCAACCGG
>NZ_LHVI01000005.1:0-55482 GCF_001269755.1 Pseudomonas sp. Q12-87
GTAAGCGCTGTGAGGCGTTGAGCTAACCTGTACTAATTGCCCGTGAGGCTTGACCATATAACACCCAAGCAATTTGCTTGCTTCGAGCTGAAAAGCGAACGAGCACCAGATTGCGGTGTGTGAAGACGAAACGAACCGAAAGTTCGAACGTCACAAAACACCGAAACCTATCACATACCCATTCGCTGGAACGTGACCGCAAGGCACGCGCTGGCTACCGAATTTCTTGACGACCATAGAGCATTGGAACCACCTGATCCCATCCCGAACTCAGCAGTGAAACGATGCATCGCCGATGGTAGTGTGGGGTTTCCCCATGTGAGAGTAGGTCATCGTCAAGATTAAATTCCGAAACCCCTATCTGCTGACGCAGGTAGGGGTTTTGTTTTGCCCGCAGGAAAGTTCTTACGATAGGTACGGAAAGGTCCCGGCTGTCACAGCCCCCCGACAGTGCTAAGGTTCTGCCCTAGCTTTTGCATTTTCAAGGATGCCCTTCATGCCGGACGCAACGTCCCTTAGCCCAGCTTTCATGGTGGTTCACGGGAATCGCCTTGATGAATTGCGCAGCCTGGTGATCAGCTTGATGCGGCGCTATCCGCTGGCACCTCTTGAGAATGAAATCGCCCTGGTCCAGAGCAACGGTATTGCACAATGGCTCAAGCTAGCCCTTGCTGAAGATCCGGAAGAAGACGATAGCGGCGGCTGCGGTATCGCCGCAGCCATTGACGTGCAGCTACCTGGCAGCTTCATGTGGCAACTCTATCGAACCGTGCTGGGCCGCGACGAAATCCCGGCCAAATCCCTGCTGGATAAAGCCCCGCTGACTTGGCGGCTGATGCGCCTCCTGCCCCAATTGATCGAGCAGCCTCATTTCGAGCCTTTGCGGCGATTTCTCACTCATGACACAGACTTGCGCAAGCGCTATCAATTGTCCGAACGCCTTGCCGATCTGTTCGACCAATACCAAGTGTACCGGGCTGACTGGCTTGAAGACTGGGCTGAAGGTCGACATCAAACACGGAATGTCCGAGGCGAAATAAAACCGCTCGCACCGGCCAATTGCTGGCAAGCGGAACTGTGGCGCGCCTTATTGCTAGATGTGGGGGAGCAAGGCATGGCCCAAAGCCGTGCCGGCGTACACCAACGCTACATCGAACGCATCAACAACCTGGAAGTCGCGCCCAAAGGCCTGCCTGCGCGGGTGATCGTGTTCGGTATTTCTTCGCTGCCCGCCCAAGCGCTCGAGGCGCTCGCCGGTCTGTCCCGGTTCAGCCAGGTTCTGTTGTGCGTCCATAACCCGTGCCGTCACCACTGGGCGGACATCGTGGCCGACAAGGATCTGCTGCGTCACCAATACAAGCGTCAGGCGCGCAAGGCCGGGATGCCTGTCGCGCTCGATCCGCAGACTTTGCATCAGCATGCTCATCCGCTTCTGGCCGCCTGGGGCAAGCAGGGGCGCGACTATATCAACTTGCTCGACAGCTACGATGACCCCAACAGCTATCGTTCGGTGTTTCGCGACGGGCGTATCGATCTCTTCAGCGACGCGACTCCCACGTCCATTCTCAGCCAGTTGCAGGATGACATCCTGGAGCTTCGTCCCCTCAACGAAACACGAACGCATTGGCCTGCGGTCGATACCGCGCGAGACGGGTCGATCCGTTTCCATGTTGCTCACAGCGCCCAGCGTGAAGTAGAGATTCTCCATGATCAGTTGCTGGCCCACTTCAGTGCGGATCCGGCGCTGCGCCCTCGGGATATCATCGTCATGGTTCCGGACATCGACAGTTATGCGCCGCATATTCGCGCGGTGTTCGGCCAGCTCGACAGGACTGATCCCCGCTTCATTCCGTTCACACTGACCGACCAGGGCCAGCGCGGACGTGATCCGCTGCTGATTGCCGTCGAGCATTTGCTCAAGCTGCCCGACAGTCGCTTTCCGGTCAGTGAAATCCTCGATCTGCTGGATGTCCCGGCGCTGCGAGAACGGTTCGGCATCGACGAAGCCGACCTGCCCACACTGCATCGTTGGATCGAAGGCGCTGGTATTCGCTGGGGAATGAACGCCGAACATCGTGCTGGTTTGGGTTTACCCGCAGAGCTTGAGCAGAACAGCTGGCGCTTTGGTCTGCGGCGCATGCTGCTGGGGTATGCCGTGGGCAGTTCGCACGCCTACGAAGGCATCGAACCTTATGATGAAATTGGCGGCCTGGATGCGGCCCTGATTGGTCCTCTGGTCGCTTTGCTGGATGCGTTGGAGATTGCCCACCAGGAGCTCACTCGGCCGGCGACACCACAGGACTGGGGCGCGCGTCTGCAGCAACTGATGCAGCTGTTTTTCCAGGCTAGCAACGAGCACGACGACTATCTGCTGGCCCAACTCGAAGATCTGCGAGAGTCCTGGCTGCAGATCTGTGAGTCGGTTGGCCTGCACGATGAACTGCCACTGACGGTGGTGCGTGAGGCTTGGTTGGCTGGGCTGGATCAAGGCCGCCTGTCCCAGCGCTTCCTGGCAGGTGCCGTCAATTTTTGTACTTTGATGCCGATGCGCGCGATCCCTTTCAAGCTGGTGTGCCTGCTGGGTATGAATGACGGAGATTACCCGCGAGCCCAGCCACCTCTGGATTTCGATCTCATGGGCAGCGACTATCGTCCGGGTGATCGGTCCCGGCGTGAAGATGACCGGTATCTGCTGTTGGAAGCGCTGCTGTCAGCCCGGGAAAAGCTTTACATCAGTTGGGTGGGTCGTAGCATTCGCGACAACAGTGACCGGCCGGCCTCGGTATTGATTGGCCAACTGCGCGATCATCTCGCCAGTGGGTGGCGAATGGAGGATGGCGGCAAGGACCTTCTCGAAGCCCTCACCCAAGAACATCCTTTGCAGCCGTTCAGCGCGCGCTATTTTCATCAGGGCGATGACTTGTTCAGCTATGCCAGCGAGTGGCGGATACTCCACGATACTCAGGACCGGCCCCCCAAGGCGCAGGTCCTGGAGCCCTACGTTCAGGAGGAGCCCTTGGGGCTCGGTCAGTTGCAGGATTTCCTGCGCAATCCGGTACGCCACTTTTTCAGCCAGCGACTCAAGATATTCTTCGAGGCAATCGAAGCACCCCTGGCTGACGATGAGCCGTTCGTTCTCGATGCGCTTGAGCGTTACAGCCTGAGCGACAGTCTTCTTGAGGCCGCCCTGGTTCGCCTTGACCAGTCGGACCTCGCCCTGGCCGCCCACGCCAAGCGACTCCAGAACAGTGGCCTGCTACCAATGGCCGGCTTCGGTGAGTGCATGCAACGTGAATTGATCGAGCCCTTGCCGGACCTGCTCCAGCGTTACCAACAGCTCCTGGCGTTATGGCCCACACCGCTGGCCAGCGCCGTGCCTGTCAATTTGCAATTACACGGTGTGAATGTCGAAGGATGGCTCAGCGGCTTACATCGACGCGCTGACGGCGCAGTCCTTGCCGTTACCGCCATCCCCAACAGCATCGGTTCCGCCAAGACCCGTAAATGGCATCGTTTGATACGGCCCTGGGTCAATCACCTGGTGGCCTGCGCCAATGGCCTGTCGATGACCACGGCGCTGGTAGCCAGTGATGACAGCTTGCTGCTGGCTCCTTTTGAACAGTCGGTCGCACAAAGGCTGCTCGGTGATTTGTTGCAAGCCTGGCAGACCGGCATGCGTCAACCGCTGCCGGTAGCGGTGAAGACTGCGTTTGCCTGGCTTGGCCAGCATGATCCGGCCAAAGCCGATGCGGCTGCTCGAAAAGCTTACGAAGGTGACGGGCAGAACACTGAAGGTGAGCGTCGGGAAAGCCCGGCCTTGGCTCGACAGTTTTCCGACTTCGATGCCCTGACGGCCGACGAGACGTTCCCCGACTGGTGCAATGCGCTTTACCGTCCGCTGCTCGAAGCCCCATGGCATTCATCTGTCGGCGAGGAGCCACGCTCATGAGTCGACAGACCCCATTGGCCCTGGCTTTTCCGCTACGTGGCAGTCAACTGATCGAGGCCAGTGCAGGCACCGGCAAGACCTTTACCATCTCGGCGTTGTACCTGCGTCTGGTCCTGGGCCATGGCGGCCCGGCGTCTGGGTTCGGTCGCGAGTTGCTTCCTCCGCAAATCCTGGTGGTGACCTTTACGGACGCTGCCACCAAAGAGTTGCGCGAACGCATTCGCACCCGTCTCGCCGAGGCGGCACGTTTCTTTCGCGATGAGATTCTCGCTCCGGATTCGTTAATTGCAGAGCTGCGCGACGAGTTCGAGGCTGAGCAATGGCCTGGCTGCGCGAACCGGTTGGATATTGCCGCGCAGTGGATGGACGAAGCTGCCGTGTCGACCATCCACAGTTGGTGCCAGCGCATGTTGCGCGAACACGCGTTCGACAGCGGTAGCCTGTTCACCCAGACCCTGGAAACCGATCACAGCGAGTTGCTCGGCGAGGTGCTGCGCGATTATTGGCGGTTGTTTTGCTACTCGATGCAGGGCGAGGCTCTGAACTGGGTACGTACCCATTGGGGAGGCCCCGCTGCGCTGTTGCCCCGGGTGAGAGGATTGTTTTCCAGTGAGCGCGATGACGGTGACGGGCTTGAGCCCGCTGAACTCATCGCGGCATCCCTGCAGGAGCGCAGTGCCGCGCTGCTCGATCTCAAGGCACCGTGGCGGCAATGGGCCGTGGAGTTGCTGGAGATTTGCCAGCAAGGCGTGGCGAACAAGTCTGTCGACGGGCGCAAGATGCAGGCTCGCTACTTCGAACCGTGGTTTCAGAAAATCACCGCATGGGTGGAAGACGAAAGCCTCGAGTTGTTGGACATCGGCACCGGCTTCACTCGCCTGACTCCCGATGGCATGGCTGAAGCCTGGAAAGGCGAAGTGCCCAGCCATCCAGGCCTGGACGCCATGTCCGGTCTCAAGGCCAGCCTGGACGCGCTGCCCACGCCTGATGCCGCAGTGCTGCAACATGCCGCGCAATGGGTTGGCGCACGATTCGAGGCGGAAAAGCGTCGTCGGGCGGAAATGGGCTTCGATGACATGCTCCTGCGCCTGGACGCGGCTTTGCAGGCCGAGGGGGGAGAGCGCCTGGCGAGCCTGATCCGCGAACAGTTTCCAGTGGCGCTGATCGATGAGTTCCAGGACACCGATCCGGTTCAATACCGGATTTTCGAAAGCATCTACCGTATCGAAGAGAACAACCCGGACACCGGATTATTCCTGATCGGCGATCCGAAGCAGGCGATCTACGCGTTCCGCGGCGCCGACATCTATACCTATCTGCGCGCTCGTGAAGCCACTGAAGGCCGCTTGCACACCCTGGGCACGAACTTCCGTTCCAGCGATGCCATGGTCGGCGCGGTCAATCATATTTTCCAGAACGCCGAGTCTCGCCCGCAGGGGCGCGGGGCCTTTCTGTTCCGTGAACCGTCGGGCGAAAATCCGGTGCCGTTTTTGCCCGTTGAGTCCCAGGGACGCAAGGAGTCCTTGCAGGTTGCAGGACAGGCGGTTGCGGCATTGAACCTTTGGCACTTGTCATCCGATCAACCGCTTTCCGGTGCGGTGTATCGGCAAAACCTGGCGGCTGCCTGCGCCAGCGAGATCACGGCGTTACTCAATGGCGGCCAGTCGGGTCGCGACGGCTTCATCAGCGACGCACAGGCACTGCGCGGATTGCGCCCGGCGGACATCGCCGTCCTGGTGCGCGACGGTAAAGAGGCGCAGGCCGTGCGAGACGAGATGTCCGCACGGGGAGTGCGCAGTGTCTATCTATCCGATAAAGACTCGGTCTTTGCTTCGCAGGAAGCGCGTGACTTGCTGACGTGGTTACGGGCTTGCGCGGAGCCGGATGTTGAACGGCCGCTGCGAGCCGCGCTGGCCAGCATCACGTTGAACCTGCCACTGAAGGAGCTGGAGCGTCTCAATCAGGATGAGCTGGCCTGGGAAGCCCGGGTCATGCAGTTTCGTCGTTATCGCACCGTCTGGCGCACCCAGGGGGTGCTACCCATGTTGCGGCGCCTGCTGCATGATTTCGAATTGCCCCAGGCTTTAATGGCGCGCAGCGATGGCGAGCGGGTGCTGACCAACTTGCTGCATCTTTGCGAACTGTTGCAGCAGGCTGCCGGGGAGCTGGACGGCGAACAAGCCTTGATCCGGCATTTGTCCGAGCATCTGGCCCTTTCGGGGCAAGCGGGCGAAGAGCAGATCCTGCGACTGGAAAGCGATGAACAACTGGTCAAGGTCGTCACGATCCACAAGTCCAAGGGGCTTGAATATCCGTTGGTCTTCCTGCCCTTCATCTGTTCGTCGAAGCCGGTGGATGGCAGTCGATTGCCTTTGCATTATCACGATGAAGCCGGCAGGACACAGATCAGCCTCAAGCCCACCGCCGAGCTGATTGCCAAGGCCGACGCCGAGCGCCTGGCCGAGGACCTGCGGCTGCTCTACGTGGCGCTGACCCGTGCACAGCATGCTTGCTGGCTGGGTGTGGCTGATCTCAAGCGGGGCAGCAACAGCAGTTCGATCCTGCACCTGTCCGCGTTGGGGTATCTGTTGGGCGGCGGTGCGCCGTTGACCGAATCGACCGAGCTGAGGCGCTGGCTGGAAGACTTGCAGCAGGGCTGTGCCGCGGTGAGTTGCCAGGAAATGCCCGAAGCCACCGATGAGCGTTACCACCCTCCACGTAACGACGCGGTATTGCTCGAGCCCCGAGTGCCCGTGCGAAAGGCCAGTGAAAACTGGTGGATTGCGTCCTATAGCGCTTTGCGCATCGGGGAGAGCCTGAGCGAAGGCAGCGACGCCGCACCAGAGAATCCGCAGGCCCAGAAACTGTTCGACGACGAGCGGCTCGATCCGGATGCGCCTAGGGAGCTCATGGCAGTCGGTGGCGATATCCATCGTTTTCCTCGCGGTCCCAATCCCGGGACGTTCCTTCACGGCCTGCTGGAGTGGGCCGCCGGTGAAGGCTTCGCAGCTGCGCCGTCGGAGATTGAGGATGCCATTGCCCGACGCTGCAATCGCAGGGGATGGCAAGGTTGGATCCCTACGTTAAGCGACTGGCTGCAACACCTGGTCAAGACGCCCTTGCACATCGGCACCGACCAGGCGCCGGTGGTATTCGAGCAGTTGACTCAGTTCCAGATCGAAATGGAGTTCTGGTTCGCCAGCCACAAGGTTGATGTGCTCAAGCTCGATCAACTGGTATGCCGGTTCACCCATGGTGGTGTCGCCCGCGTCGCCGCCGAACCGGTGTTGCTCAACGGCATGTTCAAAGGGTTTATCGACTTGACGTTCGAACACGACGGCCGCTATTACGTCGCCGATTACAAATCCAACTGGCTGGGTGTCGATGACCTGGCGTACACCGCACAAGCCATGGAAAAGTCGATCCTGGACAATCGCTACGACCTGCAATACGTGTTGTACCTGCTGGCCCTGCATCGCCAGCTCAAGGCACGGCTTCCCGACTACGACTACGATCGGCATGTTGGCGGCGCGTTGTACCTGTTTCTCCGCGGTACTCGCTCAGCCAGCCAAGGCGTGTATTTCACCAAGCCGCCACGGGCGTTGATCGAACAACTGGACCGTCTGTTCCAGGGGGCGCCCGAGCCCAAGGCTGAGCCGGCGTGGGTCCAGGGAGAATTGCTATGAGCCGTTCGTTTGCCGATCTGCTGCCCAAATCTTCCGACGATGAGAGCCTGGTCGCCCTCGCGCCCTTGAGCCGTGCAGATGACCTGCTGCTATTGCTGACGCGTTGGGTCGAGCGCGGCTGGCTGCGTGCCCTGGATAAGGCATTCGTCGCGTTCCTCCATGAGTTGGCGCCTGACGATGATCCGTTGGTCCTGCTTGCCGCTGCGCTCACCAGCCATCAGTTGGGCCATGGGCATGTCTGCCTGGACTTGTTCGAAACCCTCAAGGAACCGGACTTCGCCCTGTCGCTGCCGCCCGAAGGTGACCTGTTGCACGGTGCGATGCTGCTGCCATCGCAAATACTTCGCACGCTGGACGGTGGCCATTGGTGCAAGATCCTGGCTTCCAGCCCGCTGGTGGGCCTGGCTGTCGATGAAAGCGAAGAAGCGCAGCAGCGTCCGCTGGTGCTTTCCGGCAAGCGTCTTTACCTGCGTCGTTACTGGAGCTATGAACGGCGGATCGATGAAGCGCTGCGTCAACGGCTTGCTGAAGATGAAACCGCGCCCGGCGACCTGCGCGAGCGACTGGACGGGTTGTTCGGGCCCGCCCGTGCCGAAGCTCCTGTGGACTGGCAGAAACTGGCCTGCGCCCTGGCGACCCGGAGGGCTTTCAGCATCGTCACCGGCGGCCCGGGCACCGGCAAGACCACCACAGTGGTGCGCTTGCTGGCCTTGCTGCAGGCACCGGCCGTCGAAGCCGGCCAACCGTTGCGAATTCGCCTGGCTGCCCCCACCGGCAAGGCGGCGGCGCGCTTGACCGAGTCCATCAGCCAACAGGTCAGGAGCTTGGACGTGGACGACGCGGTGCGTGAACGCATCCCTTGCGATGTGACCACAGTCCATCGCTTGCTCGGCAGTCGACCCGGCACCCGGCATTTTCGCCACCACCGGGGCAATCGATTGCCGCTGGATGTGCTGGTGGTCGATGAAGCGTCCATGATCGATCTGGAGATGATGGCCAATCTGCTGGATGCGCTGCCGGCGCATGCGCGACTGGTGTTGCTGGGAGACAAGGATCAGTTGGCGTCGGTGGAGGCCGGTGCGGTGCTGGGGGATTTGTGCCGAGACGCAGAAGACGGCTGGTACAACGCCCAGACTCGCGCCTGGCTTGAATCGGTCAGTGGCGAAAACCTGGCGGCCAACGATCTGCAGCAAGATCTCGACGGGACCCATCCTTTGGCACAGCAAGTGGTCATGCTCAGGCATTCACGGCGTTTCGGCGAAGGCAGCGGTATTGGTCAGTTGGCCCGCTGGGTCAATCAACAACAACCGGAGCGCGCTCGCCAATTGCTGAAGGGCGGTCAACATGCCGATTTGTTTTCCCTGGCGCTAAAGGGTGAACAAGACGGGAACTTGGAGCGTTTGCTGCTGGAAGGCAAGCCAGAGGGACCACAGGGGTATCGGCACTACTTGAGTGTTCTGCGAGAGCATCGCCCGGACATTGCACGTCCGTTGCAAGACAGCTGTTGGGCCGATTGGGCTCGGGAGGTCTTGTCGGCATTCGATGAGTTCCAGTTGCTCTGCGCGGTGCGCAAAGGCCCGTGGGGTGTCGAAGGGCTGAACCAACGAATCACCGCCGCGCTGCTCAAGGCTCGTCTGATCGATAGCGATCATCAGTGGTACGAAGGGCGTCCGGTGCTGATGACTCGCAACGACTACGGGTTGGGGTTGATGAACGGCGACATCGGCATTGCCCTCAAGTTACCCGAGCGTGACGGGCCGGATGCCGGCAAGCAGGTCCTGCGGGTTGCCTTTCCTCGTAATGACGGCCAGGGCGGTGTGCGCTTTGTCCTGCCCAGCCGCCTGAACGACGTGGAAACCGTGTATGCCATGACGGTGCATAAATCCCAAGGTTCGGAATTCACCCACACGGCGTTGATTCTCCCGGATGCGTTGAATCCTGTATTGACCAAGGAGCTGGTCTACACCGCCATCACCCGGGGCAAGCAGTGGTTCAGCCTGATCGAGCCACGAGCGGGTGTCTTTGAAGAGGCAGTGCGGCGCAAGGTCAAACGCTTGAGCGGGCTGATGCTCGAGCTTGAGCTGGCGGACTCCATCCCTCGGGTTCGGTGATGGACGGCCCTGGTGGCAACTTTGTCTGTATCGCCCGCAAGTCTATGTAACACGCTGTCTCGCTGGCTTTTTGGCACTGTGCTATCGTTCCGGCACTTATCGCATCGACCAAGAGATTTCCATGGCAGTGGCTGTACGGGAGGCAGTGCGCAGCAAGGGCTGGGAGCAGTTTCTGCTTGCCGGCTTCCTGTGTCTCCTGTCGTCCGTCGGCATCGCCCAGGGAGAAGGCTCCACGACCCAGGCGGAGCAGCGCGCCGAAGCCGTGACCCAAGTGGTATTGGGCATCCTCAGCTACGCCCGTTGGCCTGTCGAGCCAACACAACTGCAACTGTGCATCGTCGGCCCGACCCAGTACACCGACGATCTGGTCAAGGGCACGACTCAGCCCACCGGGCGGCCGGTGAACGTGCAACGGTTGCTGGCTGATCACCCCGACCTCGCCAATGAGTGCAACGCGGTTTATATCGGCAGGCTGACCAGCGACGAACGTACCCGCCTGTTTGCGTCCCTGATCGGCAAGCCGGTGCTGAGCATCAGCGAAGGCGGTGACCAGTGCACAGTGGGTAGCTTGTTCTGCCTGCGGGTCGGCGATGAACAGGTGTCATTCGAGGTCAACCTCGACTCGGTGGCGCGCAGTGGCGTGCGCATCCACCCGAGCGTCTTGCAACTCTCCCGCCGCAGGCCGGCAGCACCATGAGCCTGGGAAAATCTCGGGTCCGTCCCACCCTGGGTTCGGTCATCGGTCGCGGTCATCTGATCGTCGCCCTGGTGGCCATCACCATGGCCAGCGTTTCCCTGACTTTGCTCGGCGTCCTGGCGCTGCGCGTCTACGCCGACCACAACCTGCACTTGATTGCCCGCTCGATCAATTACACGGTAGAGGCGGCCGTGGTGTTCGACGATTCCGCAGCGGCCACCGAAGCACTGGCCCTGATTGCCTCTACCGAAGAAGTCGCCGATGCCCAGGTGTTCAACGAGCACGGTCGGCTGCTGGCGCGCTGGCAGCGGCCGGATACCGGTTTGCTGTCGGAACTGGAAATGCACATCGCCAAGGCGTTCCTGGAAAAGCCCATTAGCCTGCCGATCGTTCACCAAGGGCAGAACATCGGCCGTATACAGTTGGCGGGGCATGGCGGCAGCTTGTTGCGCTTTTTGTTGAGCGGCCTGGCGGGCATTATTTTATGCACGGCAGTGAGCGCCTGGGTGGCGCTTTACCTGGCGCGCCGTCAGCTGCGAGCCATCACCGGGCCGCTGCGCAGCCTGGCCGAAGTGGCGCACGCGGCACGCAGCGAACGAGCCTTGGACCGGCGCGTGCCACCGGCGGCCATTGCCGAACTGGACAACCTGGCCAATGACTTCAACGCCTTGCTCGATGAGCTGGAGTCCTGGCAAACCCACCTGCAAAGCGAAAACGAAACCCTGGCGCACCAGGCCAGCCACGACAGCCTGACCGGCTTGCCGAACCGGGCGTTTTTCGAAGGGCGGTTGATCCGCGCCTTGCGCAACGCCAGCAAGCTCGATGAGCAAGTGGCGGTGTTGTACCTGGACAGCGATCGCTTCAAGGGCATCAATGATAATTTCGGCCACGCCGCCGGGGACGCGGTACTGACCGCCGTGGCGACACGGGTCCGTGCCCAGTTGCGTGAAGATGATTTAGTGGCGCGCCTGGGCGGTGATGAGTTCGCCGTACTGCTCTCGCCCCTGCATAAGGCTGAGGATGCTGAGCGGATCGCCGAAAAAATCATCGCCAGCATGGAAATGCCGATTCAATTGCCCGGCAATGCCTCGGTACTGACTTCCCTCAGTGTCGGCATTGCCATTTACCCCGAGCATGGCGCCACTCCGGGCGCCTTGCTCAATGCCGCCGATGCGGCGATGTACCAGGCCAAGCGTCTCGCCCGAGGCGGCCAGCATACGGCGGGGTCGGATGACCCTGTCGCTGATCTTCAATCAAGGAGTTGATCCGTGCGTTTATCCCCTCAACGTTCCCTGCGCTGGGTCGCGGGTTTTTTGTTTGTCGCTATCCTGGCCCTGACGGGTTGCCAGACTGCACCGCAAAAAGGACTGACCCCAGCCCAAGTAGCGGTGCTCAAGCAGCAAGGATTTCAACTGACTGACGAAGGCTGGGCCTTCGGTCTGTCGGGCAAGGTCCTGTTCGGCAGCGACGTGGAAAACCTCAACCCGCCCAGCACCGAAATTGTCGAGCGGATCGGCAAAGCGCTGCTGGGGGCGGGAATCGAGCGGGTACGCGTCGATGGTCATACTGACGCATCAGGCTCCCCGGCCTATAACGAAAAGCTGTCGATACGCCGTGCCAACAGCGTGGGCAAGGTACTGACAAGCATTGGCATGCGTGAAGAGAACGTCCAACTGCGCGGCCTGGGCAGCACCAACCCTGTCGCCTCAAACGACACCGCCAGCGGCCGCACCGAAAACCGCCGTGTCGCCATCGTGGTCATCGCCGATTAATCGGCGAACACGATTTCGCGGCTTTCCCCCATCAGCAGTGGCTGGTTCTGTTCAGTCACCTCCCTGATGTAATCCCACAACAAAGTAATCCGCTTGAGCTTCCTCAAATCCTCACGGCAGTACATCCAGAACTGCCGGGTGATGGTGATTTCCTCCGGCAACACTGGCAGCAGGCGTGGGTCTTGAGCGGCGAGGAAGCACGGCAGGATTGCCAGCGAGCGCCCTTGCTGGGCGGCAACGAACTGGGCGATGACGCTGGTGCTGCGCAAGTGGGCATGGGCGCCCGGCAGGACGTTGGCCAGGTAGAGCAACTCGGAACTGAACGCCAGGTCATCCACGTAGCTGATGAATGAGTGCTTGTTCAAGTCGGCCGACCGCTGGATAGGCGGGTGGTTGTCCAGGTATTGCTGGGTGGCGTAGAGCTGCAGTCGGTAATCACACAGTTTGCAGCACACATAGGGCCCATGTTCGGGGCGCTCGAGGGCGATGACGATGTCGGCCTCGCGCTTGGAGAGGCTGATGAAGTGCGGCAGGGGCAGGATGTCCACCGAGATGGCGGGGTAGGCTTCGACGAAGTGGCTCAGTTGGGGGGTGATGAAAAAACTGCCAAAGCCTTCGGTGCAGCCCATGCGCACGTGGCCGGACAGTGCGACGCCGGAGCCGGAAACCTGTTCGCAGGCCATGTGCAGGGTGCTTTCGATGGATTCGGCATAGCCCATCAGCCGCTGGCCTTCAGCCGTCAGGATAAAGCCGTTGGTCCGGGATTTTTCGAACAGCAGCGTGCCCAAGGACGTTTCCAGCGAGCTGATACGTCGCGACACCGTGGTGTAGTCGACTGCCAGGCGCTTGGCTGCCGTGCTGGCCTTGCGGGTACGGGCCACTTCGAGGAAAAACTTGAGGTCGTCCCAATTCAGCGACCCCAGGGAGGTAATGTTTTTTTGCATGATGGACCGGCTTTTATGTGCGTTCTTATTAGATGTTTGCACATCTATACTCCAAAAATCGTCCTATCACCAAGGTGTCTATTACCTTGGCCAGTGCTGAAACAGCGCTCTCTTATAAGAACAAGCCCGGAGGCCAGCATGAACATTTCCCTTACGCCCAGCGATACAGCCCTGCAAACCGTCAAACTGTTGATCAATGGCGAGTGGGTTGAATCCCAGTCCAGTGAATGGCACGACATCGTCAACCCGGCCACCCAGCAAGTATTGGCGAGGGTTCCGTTTGCCACGGCTTCTGAAGTCGATGCCGCCATTGCCGCGGCCCAGCGGGCTTTCCAGACTTGGAAGTTGACGCCCATCGGCGCGCGGATGCGCATCATGCTCAAGCTCCAGGCCTTGATTCGCGAACACTCCAAGCGTATTGCCGCGGTGCTCAGCGCCGAGCAGGGCAAAACCATCGCGGACGCCGAGGGCGATATTTTCCGCGGCCTGGAAGTGGTCGAGCACGCCTGCTCCATCGGCACCCTGCAAATGGGCGAGTTTGCCGAGAACGTTGCCGGTGGCGTGGACACCTACACGCTGCGCCAGCCGATTGGTGTGTGTGCGGGCATTACTCCGTTCAACTTCCCGGCGATGATTCCGCTGTGGATGTTCCCGATGGCGATCGCCTGCGGCAACACTTTCGTGCTCAAGCCGTCGGAACAGGATCCGCTGTCGACCATGCTGTTGGTGGAGCTGGCCGTCGAGGCGGGCGTGCCGGCGGGCGTGCTCAACGTGGTGCATGGCGGCAAGGATGTGGTGGATGCGCTCTGCACCCACAAGGACATCAAGGCAGTTTCCTTCGTCGGTTCGACGGCAGTCGGCACCCACGTGTATGACTTGGCGGGCCGTCATGGCAAGCGCGTGCAGTCAATGATGGGCGCCAAGAACCACGCGGTGGTGTTGCCCGATGCCAATCGCGAGCAGACCCTCAACGCCTTGGTCGGTGCCGGATTCGGCGCGGCGGGCCAGCGCTGCATGGCCACCTCGGTGGTGGTGATGGTCGGCGCGGCCAAGCAGTGGTTGCCGGAACTGAAGGCCTTGGCACAAAAGCTCAAGGTCAACGCCGGCAGCGAGCCGGGCACGGACGTCGGCCCGGTGATCTCCAAGCGGGCCAAGGCGCGAATCCTGGAATTGATCGAAAGTGGCGTGAAGGAAGGCGCGAAGCTGGAGCTTGATGGCCGTGGCATCAGCGTGTCGGGTTTCGAGCAGGGCAACTTTGTCGGCCCGACTTTGTTTTCCGGTGTGACCACCGACATGCGTATCTACACCGAAGAAATCTTCGGCCCGGTGCTGGTGGTGTTGGAAGTCGACACGCTCGACCAGGCAATTGCCCTGGTCAACGCCAACCCGTTTGGCAATGGCACCGGCCTGTTCACCCAGAGCGGCGCGGCGGCGCGTAAATTCCAGAGCGAAATCGACGTCGGCCAGGTGGGCATCAACATCCCGATCCCCGTGCCGGTACCGTTCTTCAGCTTCACCGGTTCCCGCGGTTCGAAACTCGGCGACCTCGGTCCCTACGGCAAACAAGTGGTGCAGTTCTACACTCAGACCAAGACCGTTACCACGCGCTGGTTCGACGATGACAGCGTCAATGACGGTGTGAACACCACCATCAATTTGCGTTAAGGAGCCGGACATGAAGATCGCATTTATCGGCCTGGGCAATATGGGCGCTCCCATGGCGCGCAATCTGCTCAAGGCCGGCCATTCGTTGAATCTGTTCGACCTGAACCAGACGGTACTGGCCGAACTGGCAGCGCTGGGCGGCACGATCAGCGCTTCGCCGCGTGATGCAGCCCAGGATGCAGCTCTGGTGATTACCATGCTGCCGGCCGCTGCTCATGTACGTAGCGTCTGGTTGGGCGAGGACGGTGTGCTGGCCGGCATTGCCGCTGGCACGCCTGCCGTGGATTGCAGCACCATCGATCCCCAGACCGCCCGTGATGTCGCCGCTGCTGCGGCCAAGCAAGGCGTGGTGATGGCGGATGCCCCGGTCTCCGGCGGCACCGGCGGTGCGGCGGCCGGCACGCTGACCTTCATGGTTGGCGCGACCGCTGAGTTGTTTGCCACCTTGCAGCCAGTGTTGGCGCAGATGGGCCGTAACATCGTGCATTGCGGTGAAGTCGGCACCGGACAGATCGCCAAGATCTGCAACAACCTGCTGCTGGGGATTTCCATGATCGGCGTCAGCGAGGCGATGGCTTTGGGCGATGCCTTGGGGATCGACACCCAGGTGCTGGCCGGCATTATCAACAGCTCGACGGGCCGTTGCTGGAGTTCGGATACCTACAACCCATGGCCGGGCGTGATTGAAACGGCGCCAGCATCCCGCGGATATACGGGCGGCTTTGGCGCTGACTTGATGCTCAAGGACCTGGGGCTGGCAACCGAAGCCGCGCGGCAGGCCCGCCAACCGGTGGTGATGGGGGCGGTGGCGCAGCAGTTGTATCAGGCGATGAGCCAGCGGGGCGAGGGCGGCAAGGATTTCTCAGCGATTGTTAACAGCTATCGCAAGCCGCAATAGGGCTTTGTTGTTCCCAGGCCGTTGTGGTGAGGGGATTTATCCCCGAGGTCCGGCAACCTGAAAGTTGTTTTCCGAGAGACCATGTCGGGTGGTCTCTCGGTTTTTGTTTCAGGCAAAGACGAAATATTTGCGCACGGTTTCGACCACTTCCCACGTGCCCTTCATTCCCGGCTCGACGACAAAGATATCACCGGCACGCAGATGGATCGGCGCCATGCCATCCGGGGTTATGACGCAGTAGCCTTCCTGGAAATGGCAGTATTCCCACTTCACATAATCCACACGCCATTTGCCAGGCGTGCAAATCCAGGTGCCCATGATCTTGCTACCGTCTTCGCTGGTGTAGGCGTTGAGGTTGACGGTGTGCGGGTCGCCTTCGAGTTTCTCCCATTTGCAGGCGTCGAGGACAGGCAGTGGATGGGTGTCGCGCAGGACAGTGATGGGGGCGGTCATGTGAGCTCCGGAAGAGTCAAAAGAGAACCGGCACCCTAGCGCGGCGCAGCGAAGGATAGATGCCTGTGCTCGACACTGGGCTATCCAGAAGCGCGCATCACTCGGCCAGATGCCGGGCCAGGGCCTTGGCGTAGGCGGGCAAACCTTCGAAGTTGCGCGCACATAGCAGCAGTGCCCGGTGCGCCCAAGATTCTTGCAGCGGGACGTACCGATAGGAGGCCTGGGCCGGGCGACGCAGGACTGCAGCTTGCGGCACGACGGCGATGCCTGCGCCTTGGGCGACCATGCGAATGACTCCGTCGAAACTGTCGGCGCGAATACGGATCTGCATGCGCATCCCGGTATGCAGCGCCTGTTCCTCGAGATAGATGGCCAAGGCGCTGGAGGCGTTCAGGCCGACATAGTGGTGGCTCAAGGTCTCGCCGAAGCTTGGGGTTCGGCCGTCAGCCAATGGATGTCCAGAGGGTAGGATCAGTACCAGTGGGTCGTCGCGAAAGGGCCAGGTCTGAAGGCTGTCGGTGTCCACCGCGTCGGAAACGATCCCAAGGTCCGCCGCGCCCTCGCGCAGCGCATGGGTGATTCGTGAGCTGGGCAATTCCTGCTGATCGATGTCCAGGTTGGGGTGGGCCTTCAAGAAACCGGCTAGTAGCTCGGGCAGGTATTCGGTCAGGGCGCTGGTGTTGCACAACAACCTTACCCGGCCTTTGACGCCCTGGGCGTATTCGGCCAGGTCCTGTTGCATATGCTCGACATGTTGCAGCAGGACCCGGGCATGCTGCGCCAGGGCCTTGCCGGCCGGCGTCGGGATTACCCCGCGTCGGCCGCGTTCGAGCAGCGCCGTTCCCAGGGACGATTCCATGGCACGGACTCGTGCACTGGCCGCCGCCAGGGATAAATGGCTGCGGGCGGCACCGGCGGTGATATTGCCGGTGTCGAGGATGTGCAAGTAGAGGCGCAGGTCGGTGAGGTCGAAGTGCATGGCGAAGGGATCCTGTGCCGTGTTCAGTGGTGGCTGATTTGCCGCCATCGCGAGCAGGCTCGCTCCCACATTGAAATGCATCCCCCTGTGGGAGCGAGCCTGCTCGCGATGGCGTCGGTAGCATCAACAAAATCATCAGCCTCTCGCTGTGCAAGAGGCACCATCAGTATATGGCAGATTTTCAAGCCAAGGCCGCGGGCGCACGATAGCCCCATGAACACACTCATCGATTTTTATCAGAACCTCGGTCTGATGCTGACATTGCTGGTGATTGGTACCTTTGTGCTGGCCGGTACCATCAAGGGCGTGATAGGCCTCGGCCTGCCGACTGTCTCCATGGGCTTGCTCGGTCTGGCTATGGCGCCGGCGCAGGCTGCGGCGCTGCTGATCATTCCAGCGACCCTGACCAACCTCTGGCAGCTGGCCTTCGGCGGTCACCTGCAAGCACTGGTTCGGCGCTTGTGGGCGCTGCTGCTGGCGATTTTCCTTGGCACCGGACTCGGCACGCTGTGGATCGGCATGACGGGCGGGACCTGGGTGGTACGAGGCTTGGGTGGCGCGTTGTTGCTGTACGCGCTGAGTGGGTTGTTTCTGCCTACGTTACGGGTCAGTGCCCACGCAGAGCCTTGGCTTGCCCCGCTCTGCGGGTTGCTCACCGGCATCATCACTTCCGCCACCGGGGTGTTCGTCATTCCGGCGGTGCCCTATCTGCAGGCATTGGGCTTGAGCAAGGATGAACTGGTGCAAGCCCTGGGTCTGTCATTCACTGTTTCCACCCTGGCATTGGCCGCCGGCCTGCTGTGGCGCGGCGCCTTGGGTGGTGGCGAACTGGGTGCTTCGATGCTGGCGCTGGTCCCGGCGCTGCTGGGGATGTGGCTGGGGCAGTGGCTACGCCAGCGAATCAGCGCCGTGCTGTTCAAACGGGTATTTTTCATCGGCCTCGGTGTGCTCGGCGGCCACTTGCTGATCAGCGGCTAGCCGAGGACGGGCTGAGCATGTCGACCCGGCGGATGTCGAAATCGCGTTCCAGGTAATCCATGCGCTGCTCGAAAAACTGCTTCATGTGCGGCAGGTTCGAATGTATATCCAGGTGCGCCTGGGAGGCCCAGATTTCATAGAAGATGAACAGTGTAGGGTCTTGCTGGTCCCGTAGCATGTGATATTCGATGCAGCCGGGCTCGGCACGACTTGGCTCGACGTAGGCACGGAAAAGCGCTTCGAAGGCTTCGGATTTTTCCGGACGGGTTTTGGCGTGAAGGATAAAACCGTGCAATTGGCTCATCGGAGAATCTCGCTAATTGGAAGTCCGCGAAATTCTAAGGCAACAATAAGCCGTTGATTCGTGCGTATGGGTCAAAACAGTTTTGCACTTGTGGCGCTTATTCCGCCCGAGTCTCATCGGTACTCTGCCGCCATCGTTTTCAATCCTTCCATTCGGCGCCATGTATTTGGTCCATGCCGAGGAAACCCGATGAGGCCCACATGAAAAAAGTCCTGTTGCTCAATGGTGGCAAACAATTCGCTCATTCCGACGGTCGTTATAACGCGACCCTTCACGACACGGCGGCCAGCGTGCTGGACCGCGGTGGTTTCGACATCAAGACCACCTTTATCGACGGTGGCTACGACATCAAGGAAGAAGTGGCGAAATTCCTTTGGGCCGACGTGATCATTTACCAGATGCCGGGCTGGTGGATGGGCGCGCCGTGGACCGTAAAGAAGTACATCGACGAAGTGTTCACCGAAGGCCACGGCAGCCTCTATGCCAGCGACGGCCGGACCCGCTCCGATGCCTCGCAGAAGTACGGCAGCGGTGGCCTGGTGCAGGGCAAACAGTACATGTTGTCGCTGACTTGGAACGCCCCGCAGCAAGCCTTCGACGACCCGACCGATTTCTTCGAAGCCAAGGGCGTGGACGCGGTGTACTTCCCGTTTCACAAGGCCAACCAGTTCCTGGGCATGACCGGCCTGCCGACCTTCCTCTGCGTGGACGTGATGAAGCGGCCGGACATCGCGACCGATGTGGCGCGGTATGAGCAGCATCTGATCGAGGTGTTCGGTCTTTCTCGGTAATCCGGCTACCATCGGGGCCTGCCTGAGTTGCATTTCCAGAGAGGACGCCCGTGAAAGCCAGATCCGACGAACTACAGATTTTCGTCTGCGTGATCGAGTGCGGATCCATCTCCGCCGCCGCCGAACAAGTCGGGCAGACACCGTCGGCGGTCAGTCGCACGTTGTCGCGCCTGGAGGCCAAGCTCGACACCACGCTGATCAACCGCACCACGCGGCGCATGGACCTGACCGAGGAGGGCAAGTACTTTTTCGAACAGGCCAAGGGTATCCTCGACCAGATGGATGAGCTGGAGGAGCGCCTGTCGTCCCGCCAGAAAAATCCCGCCGGACGTTTGCGCATCAACGCGGCCTCGCCGTTCATGCTGCACGCCATCGTCCCGCACATCGAAGAATTCCGCAGGCTCTACCCGGACATCCAGCTCGAGCTGAACAGCAACGATTTGATCATCGACCTGCTGGAGCAAAGTACGGACGTTGCCATCCGCATTGGAACACTCACCGACTCGACGCTCCACGCCCGCTCCCTGGGCTGCAGCCCGTTGCACATCCTGGCCAGCCCGGCCTACCTGAAGCAGCACGGCACACCGTCAAGCGTCGCCGAGCTGGCGGACCATGCGCTGCTGGGGTTCGCCCAGAATGACGGGCTCAATCAATGGCCGCTGCGTCATCTCCACGGCGATCGCTGGCCGATCCAACCCGCCATCAGCGCGTCCAGCGGCGAGACCGTGCGCCACCTGGCATTGCAAGCGCAGGGCATTGCCTGCCTGTCGGACTTCATGACCCGTGAAGACATCCGAGTCGGTCGACTCAAGGTGCTGCTGGTCGATGCCAATAGCGGCTATCGTCAGCCGATCAATGCGGTGTACTACCGAAACTCCCAACTGGCGCTGCGAATCCAGTGCTTCCTGGACTTTATCCAGGGCAAGCTCGCCGAATACGCTTCGCGGGAATTCGCCGCCGAGCCCACTGCAGAACCCTGTGGGAGCGAGCCTGCTCGCGAAGGCGATATGTCAGTCGATTAAAATGTTGCCTGACACGCCGCATTCGCGAGCAAGCTCGCTCCCACAGGTTTTGTACCGGCGGCATCTTTAGTCGTGCTGCACGCCCGCGCGCTTGAGCATTTGTTTGCAGCGTTCGGACAGGTGAAATACCCGCAGGTGTTTGCCGGCCTTGCTGTAGCGCTCGCGCAGGGTTTTGAGGGCGGCGATCGCCGAGTAGTCGACGAAGCGCAAGTGCCGGCAATCCAGGGTCACTTGGGCCGGGTCGTTGGCCGGGTCGAACAGGTTGAGGAACGGCGTCGTCGAGGCGAAGAACAGCGTGCCGTGCAGGCGATAGAGTTTGCTGCCGTCGGCTTCCAGTTGCGCGTCGGCATACAGCTCCCGGGCCTGTTGCCAGGCGAAGTTGAGCGCCGCGATGACGATGCCGCAGAGCACGGCGATGGCCAGGTCGGTGAACACCGTGATGACCGTCACCGCGATGATCACCAGCACGTCGTTTCTCGGGACTTTGTTGATCACCCGCAGCGAGGCCCAGGCAAACGTCTGTTGCGATACCACGAACATCACCCCCACCAGCGCGGCGAGCGGGATGCGCTCGATCAGCGGCGACAGGAACAACACGAACAGCAACACCATGACCCCAGCCACCACGCCCGACAACCGACCACGTCCGCCCGAGCTGAGGTTGATCATCGTCTGGCCGATCATGGCGCAACCGCCCATGCCGCCGAACAGGCCGGAGGCCACGTTGGCCGCACCCAACGCCACGCACTCGCGATCCGGGTAACCACGGCTCTGGGTGATTTCATCGGTGAGGTTCAAGGTCAGCAGGGTTTCCAGCAGGCCGACCATGGCCATGATCACCGCATAGGGCGCGACGATCAGCAAGGTCTTCAGGTTCCACGCAATATCCGGCCACGCAAAGGCTGGCAAGCCGCCGGCGATGTGCGCCATGTCCCCCAGCGTTCGGGTTGGCAGGCCGAGCAGGTAGACCGCCAGGCCGACGCCGAGGATTGCCACCAACGCCGGCGGCACGCTGCGGGTCAGGCGCGGCAACAGGTAGACGATGGCCATGGTCAGCGCCACCAGGCCGGCCATCAGGTACAGCGGAGCGCCGCTGAGCCAGGCCCCGCCATTCTTGAAGTGTTCCAGTTGAGCCAGTGCAATCACAATCGCCAGGCCGTTGACGAAGCCGAGCATCACCGGATGCGGCACCATGCGCACCAGTTTGCCCAGGCGCGACAGCCCGAACGCCATCATGATCAGCCCGCCCAGCAGCACGGTGGCCAACAAGTACTGCACGCCGTGCTGCACCACCAGCGCGACGATCACTACCGCCATCGACCCCGCCGCTCCCGACACCATGCCCGGACGTCCGCCGAACAGGGCCGTCAGCGTACAGATGATAAACGCGCCGTAGAGTCCCATCAGCGGGTTGAGATGGGCCACCAGGGCGAAGGCGATGCACTCGGGAAGCAAGGCGAAGGACGTGGTGAGGCCGGCGAGGACGTCGGCGCGAAGGCGTGCTGGTTTCATGGGATACCTGACTGGGGCACCGGCTGAGTATCGATTGCCGGGCATGATGCAAAAACAGGTGCGGATGGTACGGAATTGAGGGCGGAGCGGCCAGCCGTTGGTCGATTTGTATTGATGGGAATCTGGGCCACTGCGTGCCCCAGCGGGAGCAAGCTCCCTCGCCACGGAGGGCAATGAAAATCCTCTGCTGGATTTTCATCAGCACCGTTTCTCGATGTCCGTCAGCGACATTTCTTGTCTGTGTACGAAAGTTACTTTCAATGGGTTTGAAGATTGCTCGTCGAAATGATTTATGAGTTTCACAACACATCGACGTCACCCCATTCGAGGAGTCACGCATGGCACCTGCTTTCGGTTATTGGCTGTTGGTCTACGCCGCCATCGCCATCATTGCGCTGATCGTTCTGATCGCCCGTTACCGGCTCAATCCGTTCATCGTGATTACGCTGGTGTCCATCGGCCTGGCGTTGCTGGCCGGCATGCCGCCCTCCGGTGTGGTGGGCGCATACGAGGCGGGTGTGGGTAAGACGCTGGGGCACATCGCGCTGGTGGTGGCGCTGGGGACGATGCTCGGCAAGATGATGGCCGAGTCCGGCGGGGCGGAGCGCATGGCGCAGACGCTGATCGAGCGCTTCGGCGAGCGCAACGCCCATTGGGCAATGGTGTGCATCGCCTTCCTGGTCGGGCTGCCGTTGTTTTTCGAAGTCGGTTTCGTGCTGCTGGTGCCCATCGCATTCACCATCGCCCGGCGCGTGGGCGTGTCGATCCTGATGGTGGGGCTGCCGATGGTCGCCGGGTTATCGGTGGTCCATGCGCTGGTGCCGCCACACCCGGCGGCGATGCTGGCGGTGCAGGCGTTCCAGGCCTCGGTGGGGCAGACCCTGCTGTACGCGATCCTGATCGGCATTCCGACCGCGATCATCGCCGGTCCCCTGTACGCCAAATTCATCGTGCCGCGTATCCAGTTGCCGGCCGAAAACCCGCTGGAGCGGCAATTTCTCGACCGCGAGCCGCGCGCCAGGCTGCCGGGTTTCGGCGTGACCCTGGGGACCATCCTGCTGCCGGTCATCCTGATGCTGATCGGCGGCTGGGCCAACCTGATCTCCACGCCGGGCAGCGGTTTCAACCAATTCCTACTGTTCATTGGCAACTCGGTGATCGCCTTGCTGCTGGCGACCATCCTCAGCTTCTGGACCCTGGGCCTGGCCCAGGGCTTCAATCGCGAGTCGATCCTCAAGTTCACCAACGAATGCCTGGCCCCGACGGCCAGCATCACCCTGCTGGTGGGCGCCGGGGGCGGTTTGAATCGAATCCTGGTGGACGCCGGCGTCACGCAGCAGATTGTTGGCCTGGCCCAGGAATTCCAATTGTCACCGCTGGTCATGGGCTGGTTGTTCGCCGCCCTGATGCGCGTGGCCACGGGCTCGGCCACGGTGGCGATGACCACCGCTTCGGGTATCGTCGCGCCCGTGGCGATCGGCCTGGGTTATCCCCATCCCGAACTGCTGGTGCTGGCCACCGGGGCCGGGTCGGTTATCTTTTCCCACGTCAACGACGGCGGCTTCTGGCTGATCAAGGAATACTTCAATATGACCGTCACGCAAACCTTCAAGACCTGGACCGTGCTCGAGACGCTGATTTCCGTGGTCGCGTTCGGCCTGACCCTCGGGCTTGCACAGTTGCTTTGACGCAGCACAACCCACAGGAGCCGTCATGGACATCCTTTACCAGATCCGCTCCCGCCAGGACTCCTTCAGCGCCGGCGAAGGACGCATCGCCCGGCTGATGCTCGACGACGTAGGATTTGCCGCCTCCGCCAGCCTCGATGAACTGGCCCAGCGAGCGGAAGTCAGCAGCGCCACGCTGTCGCGTTTCGCCCGCACCGTCGGCTGCCGTGATCTTCGTGACTTGCGCTTGCAACTGGCCCAGGCCAGTGGTGTCGGCAGCCGGTTTCTCGACCCGGCCGGCGCGCCCGAGCAGTCGGCGTTTTATGGGCAGATTGTCGGCGATATCGAATCGACCCTGCGCCAACACCTGTCGGGGTTCGAAGAGTCGCGATTCGACGATGCCGTGCGAATGATCGGCAAGGCGCGGATGATCCATGCGTTCGGGCTCGGTGGCTGGTCGGCGTTGTGCGGCGAAGAACTGCAGGTGCGGCTGGTGCGTTTTGGCTACCCGATCGCCGCGTGCCGTGACCCGGTGATGATGCGCATCACCGCCACATCGTTGAGCGAGGCGCATCTGGTCATTGCGTGTTCGCTGACAGGCATCACGCCGGAGCTGCTCGGAGCGGTTGAGCTGGCCCGTGGCTACGGCGCGCCGATTCTCGCCATCACCCGCGCCGGTTCACCGCTCGCCCAACTGGCCGATGTGGTGCTGCCGCTGCAAGGCGCAGAAACCTCGTTCATCTATAAACCCACGGCGGCGCGCTACGGCATGCTGCTGGCCATCGACGTGCTCGCCACCGAGCTGGCGCTGGCCCATCCCGAAGACAATCAAGAGCGGCTGCGGCGGGTCAAACTCGCCCTGGACGATTACCGCGGCGGCGACGATCACCTGCCGCTGGGAGACTGAGATGTTGTACGACACGCTAATCCGCAATGCGCTGGTCATCGACGGCAGCGACACACCCGGCTACAGCGCTGATGTAGCGGTTCGCGCCGGTCGCATCGAGCGCATCGGCAGCCTGGGCGATGCCCGGGCGGTGGAAGAAGTCGTCGCCGCTGGCCGCGTGCTGGCGCCGGGCTTCATCGATGTGCACACCCACGACGACACCGTGGTGATCCGCCAACCGCAGATGTTACCCAAACTCAGCCAGGGCGTGACCACGGTCATCGTCGGTAACTGCGGCATCAGCGCTTCACCGGTCAGCCTGCGTGGCGATCCGCCGGACCCGATGAACCTGCTCGGCACCGCCCAAGCGTTCGCTTACCCTCGCTTCGCTGATTATCGGCAGGCGGTGGCGGCGGCCATGCCTGCCGTCAACGTCGCGGCGCTGGTGGGGCATACGGCGTTGCGCAGCAACCATATGGATGATTTGTTGCGCACGGCTACCGGGGACGAAATCGCCGCCATGCGCCAGCAACTGCGCGAAAGCCTGGAGGCCGGCGCCCTTGGCCTGTCCACTGGCCTGGCCTACGCCAGCGCGTTTTCAGCCTCCACTGACGAGGTGATGCAACTGGCCGAGGAGTTGAGCGCCTTCGGCGCGATCTACGCCACTCACCTGCGCAGCGAATTCGAACCGGTGCTCGAAGCCATGGATGAGGCGTTCCAGATCGGCCGTCACGCCCGCAGTCCCGTGATCATTTCCCACCTCAAATGTGCCGGGGCCGGTAATTGGGGACGCAGCCCACAGGTGCTCGCAGCGCTGGAAAACGCCGCGCAAGGTCATCCCGTCGGCTGCGACTGTTACCCCTACGCGGCAAGTTCCTCGACCCTGGATCTCAAGCAAGTGACCGATGCCCATCGCATCACCATCACCTGGTCGACAGCGCATCCGCAGGTCGGTGGCCGCGACCTTGCCGACATCGCCGGCGAGTGGAATGTGTCGCTGCTGGAGGCGGCGCGTCGCCTGCAACCGGCCGGTGCGGTGTACTACGGCATGGACGAAGGTGACGTCAGACGGATCCTCGCCCACCCACTGTCCATGGTGGGCTCCGACGGTCTGCCTGAGGACCCGTTTCCCCATCCGCGCCTCTGGGGCGCTTTCCCACGGGTGCTGGGACATTTCAGTCGTGACGTCGGGCTTTTTCCCCTGCACACCGCCGTGCACAAGATGACCGGCCTTTCCGCGGCGCGATTCGGCTTGAAGGAACGAGGTGAAATCCGGGAAGGCCATTGGGCAGACCTGGTGTTGTTCAATCCGCAGACCATTCGCGACGTTGCCGACTTCAACGAGCCGCAACGGGCCGCCGAAGGCATCGATGGGGTATGGGTCAACGGTGCCTTGAGTTATGGCGGGGGCCAGGCGAATGGGCGCAGGGAAGGGCACTTTCTGCCGCGCGACGGCGACTTGCGCCCAGGATTCAGGGTTTGACGGTTGTAAGCGGCTGAATTTACTCTAATTGACGCCACAATAATGGCACTGCGACACTAAAGAAGCCGGGGCCAAGGCCGAAGTATTAAGGTCACCCGTCTAAACTGGGTATTTTCAGCCAGGGAGCAACCCATGAGCTTCGGTAAAACCACTCCGATCCTGAGGATCTTCGATGAAGCCAAAGCGTTGGCGTTCTATGTCGATTTCCTGGGCTTTACCGTCGACTGGCAGCATCGCTTCGGTGACAATTTTCCGCTGTATTTGCAAGTCTCCCGTGGCGACTGTGTGTTGCACCTGAGCGAGCATCATGGCGATTGCACACCCGGCTCGGCGTTGCGGATCGAGACCGATGAGCTGGAAGCGTTCCAGGCGCAGCTGCTTGCCAAGGATTACCGCTATGCTCACCCGCAGATCCAGGCCATGCCCTGGGGCAGCCAGGACATGACTATCAGTGATCCGTTTGGCAATCGCCTGGTGTTCACCAACGCAATCAGCGTTTGAGCCGCGTCATCTTCTGTTCCGACTACCTCCTGGGCGAACACGTGAAGGCTCGTTCAGTTCCTGGACGCGAGCGTTGTACCCGGCGTAGTCGACGACGGTGCGTCCGGTAGGCACGGTGATTTGTGAAGGAAGGATCCCACTGCAATTGATGCACGCAGGGAATGGCTCGGGGGCGTCCCCCCTGGATATCCTGTCAGTCAGTATCGTGGTGTCCGAAAGCATTCTTTCCGCTCTGTCCGGGTAGAGCGCTACGATGGAATTCGCCAGCCGCACTTCCGCATGGGCTCCGGGCCCGCCAGCAAGCATCGGCATGATCCCGTCCATTTTCTCGATATGGGTTTCGATCCAATCCCGGGTGGGTTGTTGCAGTTGATGGACCTGATCGGTCAACCGGCTCAGCGTCGGAGCGTCTTTCAGGACGTCTTCCTCTATTGCCACATTGTGGAACATGTCGTTTTTCGCGGCGGCGTAGCGGTTGGATAAATCAGTCAGGTAGTCGGCGGTATTACCGATCCGATAAGTGCCGAAATTCAAATAGTATTCCTGAGGCGTGGCGGTCCTGGCCCTGCCGTCATAATCACGGTCCACGCCTTTGTAACCCTTCATGCTGCCTTGCGGTTTTGGAAGATTGAAAAAGTCGCTGAGCCCAACTCCTTCGGTCTTGATGTAGCCATAGGAGTGCGCGAGAAACTCGCGGCCCACTAACTCACCACTGAGAAACTGATCGGACGTTTTATCGTAGGAGTCCGGCATCAAACGATAGGAATAGTCACCCTGGGCAGAATCCATGATTTCCTGGGAACGGGCCCGGCCCCAGCTTTCGAATTCCTTGAGTTCTTCATCCCTCATCAGGCCCGAAGGGTCGATGAATCTCATCGGGTTGTTCCCCACCATGCAATACAGGTTCAACCCATCCACCGCCCCCGCCGGATCGGGGCTGATCCAACGTTGCAGCCACGGCGCGTAATACCTTTGCCCGTAGTAGTACAGGCCGCTGGCATCACGCTCCTTGCCGGAATAGCGAATGGTCCGGTAGTCGGCTTCCACGGCCGAGCGGGACGCTGCCCAAGCGGTTCCGCCATAGGGCAGGTAGCTTTCCTGGCTGATCAGCCAGCCTTCATCGTCGAGCTCCAACGAGCTGGAACCCAGGTGATCCTCGAGGCTGTAGCGCAGTTGGTTTGACGCGATGCCGGCCGGACGGCCTTGCGTCCAATGCAAATATCTCACGCTGCAACGACCGGCCTGCAGGGTGATGACCTCCAGGCGTTCGTTCTGACGGGTATGGATTTCCAGGCCCGGCAGGTAACGGACCTCCCTGGTGTGCGTCACCGTCGACGCATGGGTGACCTGTATTTTGCGCACCCGTTGACCCGCGCTGTCGTAGCTATAGCGTTCAAGGTCATGCTGGCCGTCTGCGCGCTGTACCAATGTCACGCTGGCGAGTTGATTGCGCGTCGTCCATTCCAGCGCCCGGCCTGGATGCAGGACCTGTGAGTTGCCGTTGGCATCGAAGTGTGCGGCTTTGTTCCAGGACAGCAGGCGATTGCTGTTGGCGGCGATGTGCAGTGTCCGGGTGTAGTTGTTACGGTCGCGAACATGGCGCAGTTGGATCAGGTTGCCACCGGCGTCGTACTCGTAGTGCTCGGTAAACTGGAACAGTTGCTGGGCGTCGAACGGTACCCTGCCGAAGGCCGGAAGGCTCGGGTTGCCGGTCAGCCCGGCAGCTTCACGGCCCGTGGCACGGGTCAATTGATAGAGGCTGTCGTAGGCGAACTTGCAAGTGGCGTCGACCCGCTGGTTGCTGCCGAACCGCGCCGGTTGGGCCCGGTCCTCGATCTGGGTCACGTTACCCACTGCGTCATAGCTGTAGTGCAGGTCCTGCAAGATGCTGGCGGACACCGATGCGCTGAGTGAGGTCAATCGACCGCTGGCCGGATCGAACACCGCACGACTGACCACGCCATTACCGGCGACCTGGGATTCGACTTGGCCGGACGCGTTGTAGACCAGGTCTTTCACGATGCTTTTGTACGTCGTCGCCCCCGTTACTTTCAGGCTCACCGACTTGAGTTGGCCCGCCACATCAAACGCGTAGCGTTGTTGGTGCAAGGCCGCATCTGACTGCAGGATGGGTTGCGCCAATGCGTCGTAGCGCCATTGCGTTGTGTAGCCGTCGCCCTTTTCCAACAGCACGTCGCGTTCCGCCTCAGCGGACGGCCAGTGCGCTTGTGTGGCATCGAGGAGGAAGTGCCGGGTTTGGCTAAGCGGCTTGGCGCAGAGCGCGTATTCGCTGATGAACAAGCTGCCCGCGCTGTCATCGTGGCGGGTGAGGGCGCCGCATAGATTGCGTGCCGCAGATGCTGGCGAGCTGTCGCCGTAGCGCAGGCATTCGACCTGGCGTGGATCCTGGCCTGGCGCATATTCACGGATGGCGATCGTCCTCAACTGATCATCGTAGGTCGTGTGCCAGTGGTTTCCCCGTTGGTCCCAGCGGCGCAGGATCTGCCCGGCGACGCCAGGCAGGCTCAAGCGCCAGCCGGCATCGACACTGTTCACCAACAGCGGTCTGCCGCCAAGGCTGTAGAGGGTCGTCAGGTTGGCTTCGGGCGCTGCGCCGAACAGCCGGGGATCCCACTGCGCAGCCAGGCGTCCAGCCGTGTCGTGGTGCTGGCGGGTGACACGCGTCAGAGACTGTTCTTCTGCGTTGCGCCGACAGTAGGCGACCTGCCGCACGGGCAGGCCTCGGCTGTCGACAGCGTTGATGGTAGGTGTCTTGCGGTGAAGGCGCGGGTTCATGCCTCACCTCCGTTTGCCTGGACGTGTTCGGCCATGACTTCTTCCAGAGTGTCGTTCTCATCCTCGTCCAGGGCATACCAGGCGTAGCGGGTTTGGCGCCGCATCAGCGAAAGACCATTTTGCCGGGCAAGACGGGTGCGGGTAGGACGGCCCAACGCGTCGTAGAACTGCTGGTCAAAATGGCCGAACCGGCGTATTGACGCGTCGTTGATGTAGCGACGCTGATTAGCAAAGTAGGGACGATAGAGGCGGATCGGCAAACCTTTATGGTTGTATTCCACGCGCTCACTGACACGCCAGCGTGTTGGCGTGTTTTGCTCCACAGGGGTTGCGTCCTTGAGTGTCAACGCTCCATTGGCATCGATGATGTAGGCCATGCCCGACTCGCCCCGTTGTTTGCTTTGCAGTGTTCGACCGAAGCCGTCGAAGCAGGTGATGGCGATGCGGATCTGCTGCTGGTCGTCAGTGGGATAACGGTCAGCCGTCAGCACGGCGATGTGTACCGGTTCACGGATGGCGGCATCCATTTCTTGTTTCAGTTTCAGTTCGTCCACCGAGAGTATGCGCAGGTCCGCCAGTCGCGCCCGCGCCGATGCGCAGATGTGCCCGCCGGGCAGCAGATCGTGATTGAGCACGCAACGCGCCAGCCACTCGCTGTCGACCAGAGCGTCCTTCGATACGCAACCCATCCAACTGAACGGGGCGTAATAGAGCGCGGTGGCGGCGTTCTGTAACGCCTCCGAGCTCTGTTCGATCGCCTCATTCGGCGTGTTGAAGCTTGGTCGCGCGAACTGCGCGATGGGCTGGAAACCCACGGGTGTGTTGTTTTCTTCGCCGTAGAAGGTCGTGGCCAAAATCTGGCCGAAGGCATCAACGCGGCCCTCCTGTGTGTTGCCGTTGGGATCGGTAATGCGCCATGGCACAAGCGTGCGGTAATCGTAGAGCGCCCTTGTGACGCAGCCATCGGGCAATTTGAACGCGGTGATGCAACAGTGATAGGCGTCGTAGCTGAACGTGGTCAACCCATGGCTTTCACTGGCCTGCTGGGTCTGGATTTTGTAGAAGCCTTGCAGTGGGGCATAGGTTGCAAAGCCGCTCTTGACTGACCAGAGCCTGCCCTGCGGCGATGTTGCGGGAAGAAAGGCGTCCATGTGGTGGTAACCGATGCTTTCCAGCAACTCGTGCTGGGGGCGCGAGGCTTGTGGCAACACGTGGAAAGCTTGCAAGGCTGTGTCGTCCAGCTCGGCGGTTTCCAGGTGATCGCTTAGGGCTTCGAAGTGTGCGACGCCGTCCGGCAGGGTTTTTGCGGTTCTGGCGTCCTTGTAGCGGTGCACGGACAGGCTCGTCAGAACGCTTTGGGTTGCCCAGGTCGTTTCCTCGGTCAGTTCGATGAGCTTTTCATACGACATGCCCCGTGTGCTAAGCCCTCCGGCCTGCGGTGCCTTGGGTCTTTTGTGCGCATTGGTCCGCTGGCGATACGGTAGGCCCAGGCGCCAACCTTGGGGTGCGGGGAGATGTATATATACGGCGCGGGTTTCGCTCAGGTAATGGAACTGTTGCACCGGATCGTGAGCATCGCGCCACCAGCGTTGCTGGTCGATGTCACTGAACGGCGGAGGATCGTCGACGGTTTTTCGTCGGGCGTAGTGGGCGGTGATGCTGTGGGCCAGAGCGCCATAGGCGTCATGGTGCAGGTTGAAGGTGTGCTGGCATTGCGGATCGTCGGTGATGCCCTCGTACTGGTAGCGGATGGATTCGAGCAGCAGCGGCAATGAACTGGCGTAGGGCAAATGACCGGTGGATGCCTGGAGCAAGCGTATTCGATAGCGGTTTTCCTGGACCGAATACAACGTCCTCCCGTTCGACTGTGGATCGACGCCGAAGACCTCGCTGCGGAGCAGACGACCATTCAGCGCGCGCGACATCTCAACGACGATGGTGGACGTTGGCGAGGCAATGAGCGTGTCGCCCCCGTTCTCAGGCTGGTATTGGCACAGGACCGTCGGGCCCAACGCGGCGGCTTGCGTGTCGGCGCGGCTATAGCCGAGGCGGGGCAGGTCCAGCGCTTGTCCGGTGTGGAACCAGGTTTTTGTCAGGCTCGGCGCTGTGAAATCCGGCGAGTCGGCGTTGCCGGGGCGGGTCTCCTGATCGGTTTGCAGCAGCAGGCCGAAGCCGCGAAACTCCCGTTCGATACCGTCGTAATAACCTTGGCGGTAAGCGAAGGTCTGGCACAGTCGGTTGCCGGTGATCTCATCCATCTGGGTCTGGCTCGACACCACTTGCAGGATCAAGGGCACATGACAATCCAGGGAGCTGTCGGCCTGGGTTCTTTCGGCTTTCTCATCCAGCCATTCCTGCGCTGAGCTGCGGTAGGCGATGCGGTGGGCCGCACCGGTATTGTTGTGGGTGCCGGTGAGCAGATAGGGTTTCTCCCGGACGAAGTCGCAGCGCCAATGTTGGTCCCCTCTGTGGGGCAGGCTAAGGATCAGGCTGGAACAACCGAGCCCCTGAACGTCAGCGATGCTTACCTGGCATAACGAGTCGTAGTGGATCCCCGGCGGCCAGGGCAGCGCAACGGGAGGGCTGAAGCCATTGCCGCCGCGGTTCATGAAGATCAACGCCTGATTCGCTTGTAGATAGATCAGGTCGGTCGCGCCGGAACCGTCCAGGTCCGCCAGGCGGATACGCGAGGGATCGAAGCTTTCGTCGGCAAGGTCCGGCGAGCCGAGCACGATGCCGTTGCCAAAACGTCCATGGCCCAGGTTCGGCCAGCACTTCACTTCGTTGTGACGGATGCGCACCAGGTGCTGTTGGCCGCTGCCGAGGATGTCGCTAAAGGCCACCAACTCGCGCAGCGAAGGGCCGATGACCGGGAGGGCATCGGCCTCTTCGTCGCGAGTTGCTTCGCGGGCGGCGGCGAACCCCTTGTGGCGCTGGTTGGCGTACAGCCGGACGCTGCGCGGACCGATCATTGCCAGGTCGCTGAGGCCAGCGCCCATCAGGTCGGCCAGTTGCCCGTGCCGATGGCAGAACTCTGCAGGAAACGCCCCGAACGTGGCGAAATCCGACCAGTCCCGATTGGTACCGAGGGCGAAGAAACCGCTCCACCCGGGCTGGGCAATGACCCAGTCCAGTCGACCATCCCCCGTGAGATCCCTCAATGACTGGAGCATGGGTTTTGTTGTGTCAGCCACGGGAATGCGCGGCAATGCCTGCCATTGGCCGTAGGTCACTTCGTCGGTGTTGGCCTTGGCCCGCGTCGGCTCGCGGTAATACCAACCGCCATCGCCTTGGTAGAGCACGCCGGGCAGGCCTTCGCCGTAAAGGTCCACCCATTGGCAGCCCAGACTTCCGGTGAGCCCTGACATATTCGGCCAAGGCTGCCAGCCCGGAACCTTATCCAAGAGCTTGAACTCGCTGTAGCTGAACTCAATGGGAGGGCGGCTTTCGGGCGTCTGCGACTCGCCAAATGCCTGGTCGTGTGCGGCGATCAGGTGCTGATAACCCTGGTCCGTCTGGCGATAGTCGAGCAGCAGGCGTCGCACCAGCACGGGATCCGCGCCGCATTCTTCGGCAAAACGGTGGAACATCAATACCTGACGGCACAGCCGTTCGGTACGCAATTCGAAGCCGTAGGCGAAGCTGGAAAATACATCGTCACGGGCCAGCCATTGCTGGCCTTCATAGGGCGGTTTCTCCTGGTATTGCGTGCTTCGTTCGCCGTAGTCGAGCAACAATTCGAAGTGCCATTGCACAGTCTTCAGCCGATCCGTTTTCCACAGGTAGAGGTCCGCGTCGGCCTGGAAATTGCCGTAGCTTACCCGACTCAAATAGCGCTGGCCCATGACGTCGACTTTGTATTGGTAAAGGATGTGCTCGCCATGGGCGTTCAGGCTTTCCTCCAGCAGCCATTCACCTACGCGCCTCGCATCCCGAGGATCTGCACGGCGTGCCGAGTGATTTTTTCCGTACACGTGAAGGCTGCCGTCGGCACCGTGTACGAGCCAGAAGCCCGGTTCGCCAGGGGCCGGCGACCAGTACTCGATCCGCTCGAAGCTGCTTTCGATTCTCGGAAAATGGCGAGTCACCGTGTAGGTTCTCTCCAGCTCCAGACTGTTGTAGCGGTCGACGCGGGTCGAGCGGATGTTTCCTTGCGTGTCGCGTTCGGGCAGCCACACTTCACCGCCGGTGCCGATGATCGGGTCATCCTCGGTATAGGCCGGTACACCCTGGCTGGTGCGTCGCGCTACGCAGGGCAGCGACAGCCCCCAGCCGAGGCCGAACACGCCGTTGCCGCAGGAACTGGCGTAACCCAATGACAAGGCCGGTGCAAAACCGCGCCCCGGCGAAATCGGCAGGGCGATGTCATAGGACGCCGTGCCGTGGGCGCCGATCGCATTCCAGCCTTTGCCGATGCTCTGGATGGCGCCGCCGCCCTTGGGCAATGACGGCGCGGTTACAGGTAATTCGCTGTGTTCGCTCATTGCGAGCCTCCGCCAACCCTGGCTGTGTAGCTCACCTGCACGATGATGTCGGTGAGCGATTCCAGCATGTCCTTTTGCGCTTCGGGGTTCGGGAAGGTCAGGCACCATGTGGAAACCGCGCCGGTGTATTCGAAAGGCAGGTAGCGTTCATCGTTGAAATTGAGGGTGAACAGGCCGTTGTCATCGAGCCCCGTGGACAGGGCAATCTGCTGGTTGGCGTAACGGCTTTCCACGGACCGGCCTCCTGGAGACATGAACACTTTGCTGGCGGTCTGGGTCAGCGTGGCCCGAATGTTTTCGTAAGGGCCGACGAGGGCCGGCAAGGAGACGCTGAGGGTCTTGATGCGTCGCAGGTAATGTTGCTGGCCCTTGTAGTCGTCTTCGAACAGCTCGTGGGTCAGCTCGAATTCGCACTGGCCTTGCAGCAGGTCAGCGTGGATTTGCGCCCATTCCTTGTTGAGGGTGCTGGTTGCGGTTTTGCTCTTGAGTTGGCGCAACGAAACTGTTTTACGAATTTCTAGCTCCCGCTCGTTACGTCGCAGGTATTCGGCGTGCATGTTCAACAGACTCAGCTTCAGTTGCTCACCCAATCCCAGGCCGCGATAGGTTGCATTCCAGGTGTAGGGTTGGATGAAGCGCTTGTTTGTATCTGCGATTTCGTACTGCCAGCAGGCTTCAGCATCCAGGCACAGCGCCAATGTTGCGTCATAGGCCTGGCGGTAAAGCGCGCAGAACTGGCTGTTCAGCCATTGGTACAGTTGCGCCTTGCTAAAGCGCTTGCGGAAAAAGTCGTAGTTGGCCTTGGCTTGGCCGAGGCTCGATTCCGCCAGGCGAAGTTGCAGGCGCGTGGCCGTTTCCTGCTCGGCAAAGTGCGCCAGTTGTGCGTCGACCTGGGTCAGTTCGAGCCGGGCCTGGTCATGGGCCTGGGCCCATTCCTCCCGACGGCGATGGAATTGAGCGGTCCGTTCCAGGTGGGTCGCTGCCGTGCGAGCGCCGATGGCGGTCCCTTGGGCGATGGCGGCGGCAGCGTGCATCACGCCTTCCCAACGACTGCCACCGTTGCTCAGCCCGAAAACGTTAGGCGTCAGCATCAGCCCGCCCGCCAAAGCCTGGGCGTCGGATGCCTCCAGTTCGGACGCGCCGCTTTTCAAATACAACCGACAGGCCCGCCGCTCGGTTTCGCTGACGCCTTTGTCCAGCAGATGCCGGTAGTGATTGACCCGCCCCTCGACGATGGAGCGGCTGGCCAGCAGCGCCTGGCGGTTATGGCGGTCGATCTTCAGTGCCTGACGTTGCAGGTCGACAGAGATTTTCGCCAGATCCCAGGCTTGCTGTTGTTGCAGTTCCTGCAATTGCGCCTGTTCTTTGCGCTCGATCAGCGACAGCAGCGTGGCGCCGAACTGGCTGAGGCTTTCGACGGCGCCCTGGGCCTGGCTGTGCAGGGTCACGAAGCGATAATTGGGCAGGTATGGGAGCGATAGGCCTGGTGGCGCGCTGTCGGTGATGTTCAGGGCGTTGGCGCCGGGCAGGGCACGAGGATCCAGCGGCGCGGCAAATACCGGCAAATGCAGCGGCTTGCCGATGATATCGAGGTTATGCCGCAGGTTGTACAGGCGACTTTCGATCATGTCCCAACGCTTGAGCAGCTCCGGGTTGAACGGTACGCGTAAATGGGCGGTGTCGATGGCGGGTAGGGATGACTGCGATGGGTTTTCACGAAGGTGCAGCGAGTGGTTGGCGTTCGAGCCGGTCAGGGATTGTTCGAAATCGCGCAGCTTGTCGTTGGTGGTTTCGCTCAGCGCTTGCAGGCTGATCTTCGCCCATTGATCGGGTGGTTGAACGTCTGCCCGCGGTCCCAACAACTCCAGTGCCCGCACATACCAAAGCTTGGCCTCGCTGAGACTGTCGGGCGTCAGCGCGCGGTACGCGGCATCGCCTCGGTTGATCAGGATGTCGAGGTACAGAAAGTACAGCGCTTTGCGAAAGTGCACCGGATGACTGAGGGCGATCTGGTGAGGATCATGGGGCGCCTGGTCGTGATAGGCGGTTGTGTTGCTGTCGACCAAAGGGACGCTTCGCCAACACTCTTGATCCCCTAGACCTGGTTCGAAGACATGACGGAGCCAGCGTTCGGCCTCCTCGTATCGCTGCTCGGTGTTCAACCGATGGGCGATCAGCCATGGCACGTAGAGGAACAGCTCGGTGAAATAACGACCGTAAGGGCCGTGGAAATCCATCTTGTTATGAGGGCTGCCTGATAAAGCGGGTTCCGGCAGGTGTTGCGTCTGCCAATCGAACAATTCATTCAGGCTGTTTTCGGTGCGGCGGATCAGTTCCGGGGCGAATGCGGTGGTGAGCCTGATGGGTTGGCGTGGGGTGTCCAGGGCATCGTTGTCGCTGAGCGCTGAGTTGGCGAAATCGAGAAACTGAGTGTTCCCCTGGCTGGACTTCACGCTGGTAATCTCGGGAGGAAGAGTTTCAGGCCTCAGCTTCTGACCAAGAAAAACGCCTGTTATCGGCGGCTCGCCTTCCGTTTGGAGAGGCACCTTCAGTTGAATGCGATGGATGTTTGAGTGCGAAAGATACTGTTCTGCCGGCGTTTGTTTTGAGGTGTCTGAACCTGCGGGTTCGACGCCGAGATTTTTATCGAGGTAAGTGGTTTTCTTGAATATGAAGGTGTTGGACGAGTTTGCTTGGGGCGCTCTGACGCACAACGCGAGATAAAGTAAGTCGTGCGAGTCTTGTTGGTGATGTACAGCAACAGTGCCGACCAATGCCTTGATCGCATCCAGACCCTTGCTGCGAAGCGCAGTGTCCTCGCAATAACCTTGCAGGCAAACCCGCGGAGTGCTCCAGCTTCCATCCGGTTTTTTGAAACACAGGCTCAAGCGCAATAGAGGCGGGTGAGTACCCGTTGGTGACGCTGAAGAAGCGTCGCGGGTGGCCGACGGCTCTTGATGGATGTATTCGGCCCATACAACGAACAGGCGATTGTTGAACCACACCGGTCGTATCGAGTGTTCGATCGCGCTGTCGGAAATCGGCACGTTGGCTTTTTCCCAGTCTGACCAGGCCTGGGGATCCGGCTGGTCAAGTTTGGGCGGGATGGCTGGCGGGAGCGGTGGCGGGCCGTCGAGCGGGCGTTGGGCCATGTTCAGCGAGCGCCAGAAATAGCTGTTCTCCGAGCGGGATTTGGCAATGAAGTAGTAAGTGTCGTTGGCAAGGTCCGCGCCGTCGATGTAGCCATTGAGAATGTTCAGGTTGGCGACTTCTTCGAAGCGGGTCAGGTACGCCATGACCGCCGACTGGACCGCATCGGGTTGAATCTGGTTCTGGTTGAGGTCGTTTTCCAGTTGTCGGAAGTTGTCGCTCTTGTTGCTCCTGAGCTGTGGGTCCAGATAAGCCCCGGGGAAATAGAGCAACTTCTGATGGGCGGCCCAGATCGGGTACTGATGCATCTCGTTGCGCCAGGTCTTCAGGTGCTCGACGCTCAGGCTGGCCGAGTCATAACCGGGTTCCAGGTTCATCAGGATGCGATGGATGTATTGCTGCAGGCTGGCGATGGCACACGCCACAGGCGTGGTGGGCACATCCTGGCTGACCAGCACGTCGAGCAGCCAATGTTCGTAAAGCGCCTCGGCCGTCTTGAGCTTCAGGTTTTTTGTCGTGGGGTTGTTGGGCACGACCTTGTACAGATAGAGCGCTAACTGTGCATCGCGCAGACTTTCATCAAGCTGCTTTTTCATGGCAACGGTCATATTCAATCCTTGAATGTTGAAGCAATAGGGAACATGTCAGTGACGGGCCGCGACCAGCGCTTCACCGACGGTCCTCCAGTCCGATGTCTGGCTGTCGCTGTTCAATGCGCTTGCCTGGAGCAGCAGGCTGGCCGACAACCCGGTGCGCTGGCAGCACGCCTGGCAGCGCATGACCCAATCCACCGCCTCCATTGACCGGGCTCGTTTGTGCTCCAGCTGTGCAGTCAGGCAACTCACCTCGTCAGTGCTCCAATCCAGCAGGCTGGCTAGCAACTTGTTGGCTTCTTCCGCAGCGCCTTCCGTCGGGTCTTGATTAGCAAGTTGCAAGTAGTGCAGCAGGTGTTCTTCTGACCGGGCCTGATGCTGTGCGCAGTGGCTGAAGCGATCGAGCAGGTACAGGGTTTGAGGTGTCAGCGTCCCCGGGTGATTGGCGGCCAGCCAACTTGGGTTGTTCAGCAACTGCCGCAGCGTGCTGCTGTTCAGGTGGATTGCTTTGCACGCTTGGGCAGTGCGCAATACGGTCGCCAGCAGGGCGGGCATTGTTCCAGGGGACTTCTCGATGGCCGCGACAATCGCCGTGGCATGGGTGTCGGCCAATTGCATCACGCAGGAAGCATAGTCTGCGGACAAGTCGACAAAGTCGTGCAGCAGGGTTTCCACCACGTGCCGGTCGCCGCTAGGGAGGCGGTCCTCTGCCAGCAGTATCGATAGTCGTCGCTCCATATTCTTGTTCATTGGCAAGTCACCTTCGATGGCGTCGAACAGGCGACACCATGGCGCGACGTCCCGGTTGCCTTCCTTGAGCCAGTCGACGGCCCAATCCAGTGCCATCAGAACATCGAGGATGTCTGGCTGCGGGGCGTGGGACGGGCTCAATGCACCGGTCACCAATGCTTTGCAAAACTCTTCGCCGCCCAATAGATGGGCCAGTGCCGTGCATTCGACGGGCGTGAGCCCGAATATCCCGGCGATCCGGGCCTGGCGGTAGAGGGACGAGAGTGTGGATAAATCGTATTTAAACGAAGGCAGGTATTTCTCGGTCTGCTTGATCAGCCACAACAGCGAATCTTCTGTAACAGTAAGACCGAGGCCCGCGCTGAGATAGCTGAGGGTTTTCGGGTCCGTCGTGACAAGGTCTTGCACTGGTGGATGTTCGAGCAATCGGGTTCGATTGAAGACTTGATCAAACAATGACGCTTGCTGCCCGCAGGCTGAAATCGGCATGTCATGCAGCAGCGACGCGAACTCTTGCGGCGCGATGCCGTGGCGTTGGTTCAGGTACCGATAGACCCCCAGCGTGCGCAAGGTATTGGTGTTGAGGGTCATCGTCGTGCTGCTTTCCGAACGCAGGGCGTTGACGAGCAGCGTATCCAAGTCCGCAACGGGAATGCCGGTCCAGCGGTGCAGTCGGATCATTCGTTGCAAGCGTGCGAAACGTTCTCGCGAACCGTAGGCAAAGGCATTCGATGCTCTGGAAATAGCCAGGGCGGGTTCCGATTCGGATCCATTGATGTAACCGGCGCCATGGCTGGGAAGAGTCGAGGGCGGGCTATTGGTCGAAACCCGTGGGCTGTATGGGCCCTGCGCCAGTAGCTGCTCGACCTGTTCGGTGGTGAGCCCGGTGCGCTCCTTGAAGAACGAAAGATCGTGCAGGCGATTGATGTCTTCAGTGCCGTAGCTTTTCTTCAGGACGCCAAGGTCCAGGTCGGAACTGGCGGGCACAAGAAGCAGTTTCTGTTGTTCGGGACTCAGTCCGGACAGCAGTTTTTGCGCCTCCACATGAGATTGCGATACGCGCCCATAAGGTGAGTCGCCGGGGGAGAATGGCAGTTGCAGGCTGACCCGGTAATTCAGCTCGCCCAGCGCGGGTCTATCTGCGTCGAGCCCAAGCAGGCATTGGTGATGATGCAGGTCATAAGGCAGTGAGAAAGGGTAATGTTCGCTGGCCAGAACCTGGTGGACGGTCCTGTCGGTCGTTGCCAGATGGGCTTCGATTGCGCTGCGCAAGGTGTCGTTGACGATCTCCAGCATCGGTCGCGCAACGAAGGCACTCTGCTGATCGAGCATCAGCGCCGTGAGGTCCGGGCGCCGTTGCTTCAGGGGGATTTTGTCGCTTGATGGGGAGGCGTTTTCCAGCTGGCCGGCAAACAGATACAGCGCCCGCAGATAGGCCACCGGCGAGTCGATGGCAGCGATGTCGCCTTCCTTGCAGAACTGATCCCAGCGCTCGTTGAACAGCGCTTGATAGCTGACGGACGTCGAGGTTGAACCCGAAACCAGGCTGCGCCGGGTACGTTGCCGGGCATTGCCGGGCGCTATCAAGTGTTCCTGAAACAGGCGGCTGACCTGCTGGGCAAAGCTCGCGGCATTTTCGTAGGCCTGCCCGCCATCCACATCGGTGTGCTTGCCCAGTTCAAGAATGAACTTCGCCTTGCCCATGCGCATGACATCGAAGACCGACGCCAATCCCATGCGCTGCATGGCTGTGCCGAAATCGGCCCGGGCGTTGTCCTCGCTAACTGGCGCGTCGATGAGCCGATGCAACAGTGAATCGTTGCTTGCGTCCATGTGTTGTCCATCTCCTTTCCGAACGGAATGTGCGTGTCCAGGAGAAACCGTACAGCAGCGTGCGACAAAAGGCGGTAGGACGAGAGGGGGTGGGTTTTGTACGAAAGGGCGATGCGTTGCATGGAGATTGAACAGGCGGAATACAGTCGATATGGAGGATTTTGTCGACAGGATCCTGCCCTTTGATGCCCACGCAGCTGTCGAGTACGCGGCCCTGGTTGCGTCATGCGAGGCTGAGGGGCGGGCGGCGAGTATGGCCGATGCGCAAATCGCAGCCATTTGCCGAACGCACGGCGCTCTGATTGCAACCCGTAACACCAAGGACTTCAAATTCTCAGGAATTGAAGTCATCAATCCCTGGAACCCTTGAGTAATACCTTCACACCAAACGCCCATTTCCAGCTGGAAACGGGCGTTTGTCGTGATCAAACCCTGAAGTGGCTCACCATCATCTGCAACTGATTACCCAACCGCGCCAGTTCAACGCTGGAAGCTGCGGTTTCTTCGCTGGCGGCTGCGGTCTGTTCGGAGACGTCGCGCACGTTGATGATGCTGCGGCTGATTTCCTCGGCCACGGCGCTCTGCTGTTCGGCGGCAGCGGCGATCTGCTGGTTCATCGACTGGATATTCGACACCGTGCGGGTGATGTTTTCCAGTGACACGCCGGCCTTGCGGGTCAGGGCCACGCTGCTGTCGGTGAGGTTGCGGCTGTTATTCATCACGGCCGCCACTTGCTGGGTACCGTTCTGCAGGCCGGCCACCAGGCCTTCGATTTCCTCGGTGGATTTCTGCGTGCGCTGGGCCAGGCCACGGACTTCGTCAGCCACTACGGCAAAACCACGACCGGCCTCACCGGCGCGGGCCGCTTCGATGGCCGCGTTGAGGGCCAGCAGGTTGGTTTGCTCGGCCACGGCCTTGATCACGTCCATGACGCTGCCGATCTTGTCGCTTTCCTGTTGCAGCACGGTCATGGCGTCGGTGGAACGCACCACTTCGCTGGCCAGGCGCTCGATCTGAGCGATGGCTTCGTTGACCACCTTGTCGCCGGCACGGGCTTCGCCGTCTGCGGCGGCGGCTGCCTGGGAGGCTTCTTCGGCATTGCGGGCCACTTCCTGCACCGTGGCGGTCATTTCGTGCATGGCGGTCGCGACCTGATCGGTCTCGACTTTCTGGCTATTGACCCCGGCGCTGGTCTGCTCGGTCACGGCGGACAATTCTTCAGCCGCGCTGGCGATTTGCGTCACGCCATCGCGGATGCCGCTGATCAGGTCGCGCAGGGTCACGCCCATGCGCGCAATGCCTTGTTGCAGCACGCCCAGTTCATCACGACGGGTGACGATGACGTTGTGCGACAGGTCGCCACTGGCGATGCGTTCGACCACGGCCAGGGTGTCGCGCAGCGGGCCGGTGATCTGGCGAGTGATGATGACGGCGGCAATGATGCCGACCAGCAACGCCAGCAAGGTGCTGACCAGTTGCAGGGTGCGCGCCTGGGCGCTTTCGGTGTCACGGCGGTCGAGCTGGATCTGGTACAGCTGCTCGCTCAAGGTCACGATGGTCGTGCCTTGGTCGGTCATTTCCTTGCGCGCCTGCACCACATCGGCGGTGGCCAGCTTGAAGGCCAGCAGGGCGCTGCGGTATTGAGTCAGGGCGTTTTCCAGCTGGCGCAGTTCATTCTGTCGGGTGCTGGAGAAGTGCTCGTTCAACGGCTTGAGCGAAGCGATGGCGTCGTCCAGTTGGGTGACGGCCTTGCGTTCGGTGTCGGCGTTGCTGTTGGCGGTGTAGCCGCGCACTTCATAGCGGGCCAGCATGAAGGCCTGTTTGGCCTGGGTGATGGCCTGGAACTGCGCGAAGCGCTCGTCGCTGAGGGCCATTTGCCGTACGTCGGAATCGATAGTCTCGATCAGCTTGTAGGCAATCTCGGCGTTTGCCCCCATCGCATCGCGGGCAGTGTTGCCGGTGCGGTAGGCGCTGCGCATCTTGTTCAGGGACACCTGGTAAGCGCTGATGATCGCGCTCTGCTCCTTGAGCAGCTTGACGTTTTCCGGGCTCTTGAAGCTGCTGAGCAGTGCGTTCTGTTGCGCCACGAACCCATCGAGGGTGGTCTGCACATTTTGAGCGGCGGTTTCGTCGCCGTTGGCCAGCATGTATTGCAGGCGAACGACCCGAAGTTTGGTCAGGCCGGCATTGAGCTGGGTGATGTCGCTCATCCAGTTGCTGCGCTGGATCAGGCCGCCCAGGCTGGTCCAACTGGTCAGGGCCAGCAGGCAGGTCAGGACCAGCACCAGGCCGAAACCCAGGCCCAATTTCATGTTGACGCTAATGTTGCCAAACCAGCTATTCATCAAATTCCTCCAGGAACGTTGTGCTGCTTGATCATCGATTGGCTGGAAGATTGTTGTTGTTAAGAGCCAGCAAGAACATGTAACAGGGCTGTATCGGCCGCCGCCGTGGAATCTGAAAGATTTTTTCCGGGCCTTGGGATTTCGCGGGATATTTCGTCGGGTATTCCAAGCTTTTTTTCACATCGGTTTCACCGTGTGCCTACGTCGTGCCCACTACTGTCGCGCCATCGAATGATTGGATGGATGCCGTCGAGGCGGCTTGATGTGGAACTGAGACTGAGCCTTTTCGGCCTGACGCGCTCGATCGATACACGCCGGTTTGCCCGTCACCAAAACGCCCTAGTGGTGCTGGCTTCGGCATTGCTGGTGATCCCATTGGTCTTCTGGCTGCTGCGCCCGGCGGCGGTGCCGGACCTGGCCCATGGCAACGTCGCCGGTGCCCGGGCCTTGGCCGATGGCTGGGCCAAGGGCGACATGATCGTGCTGGTACGCCATGTCGAACGGTGTGACCACTCCAAGGCTGCTTGCCTGAATGACCCCTCTGGCATCACTGATCGGGCTCGTGCGGTTGCGGTAGGCCTGGGTGCCCGATTCGAGCAGTTGGGGCTGGACAACGCCGACATCTATAACAGCCCGCTGATCCGTGCCGCGCAGACGGCGGGATACATGTTCAACAAGGTCGGCGCCGGAGACGATTGGCTGGCCAATTGTCGGCACGACCTGCTGCGTAATGCCCTGGCCCACAAGGTGCCCGGGCGCAATCTGATCCTGGTCACCCACAGCGAATGCATGCAAGCCATGGAAACCACGCTCCACCGCCCGACGTCGGTGTTTGGCTATGGCGCTTCGTTGTTCGTGTCCACCGCCCAGCCGGCGCCACGGTTGCTCGGGTTTATCGAAGCGTCTGACTGGCGCTCGGTGATGTTTCAGTAATTTTTCCCACGATTAGGATCGCTCATGCTGATGTCTGCTCGCGCCCGTTTCTACGGGTTCAACCTCGGAATCCCCCTGCTCTGTGCGGCGGTGGTGTTCTTGCTGTTCGACATGACCCGCATCGACATCGCCATCAGCGATTTTTTCTATGACCCGGTGCGCCAGGTATTCCCTTTGGAGCACGTGCGGTTGTTCGAGCAAATCACCCACAAGTGGGCTCGGATCATTCCGAACTGGACCGGCGAGGCGGCCATCATCGGTGCGCTGTTGTCGTTTTTCTGGCCGGTATTCAAGCCGGAAAAACGTGCAGGCCTGTTGCGCGTGCTGGATAAGCTCAGGCTGACCAAGCCGCTGCGTTTTGCCCACGAGCACCGTCGCGATTTCCTTTATGTGGTCTTTGCGTTTGCCTTGAGCACCGGGGTCATTCATTACCTCAAGGGCCATACCAGCGTGTACTGCCCGGTGGAAACCACCCAATACGCCGGCAAGATCGAACACAAGGAGTGGTATCAGAATTTCGATTTGCTGAAAGTCGCCGGCGACGGTCGCTGCTGGCCTGGCGGTCACGCGTCCGGCGGCTTCACGATGCTGGCGCTGTATTTCGTCGCCCGACGTTACCGCTGGCGTCATGCCAAAGCCTTGATGTACGGCGCCCTGACCCTGGGGTTCATCTATGGCACGACGCGGGTCTTTCAGGGCTGGCACTACATGTCTCACACCTTCTGGGCGGGCATTTTCGTCTGGTTGAGTTGTGGGTCGATGGCGTTGCTGTTCTATGGCCGGGCCGCGTTGGAGCAGCCGCTGCTGAAGCAGGGGCCAGTGACGACATCCGTCCAGTCGGCGTTGGGCGAGGCCCAGACCTCAGCCTGAACGCGAGGCAAAAAAAAAGCCCGCGGGAGAGCGGGCTAAAACCTTAGTTTCTTGAATGAGCGAGGGGACTTTACCGAATCCTGCGGGCGTCCGGGGTGAAGAAAAGTTCATGCGGCGCCGTCCTCTGCAGCGGCCCATCCGGGCGGTCACGTAAGTGGTTTTAGACGCGTCCTGTGAGATGCGTCTCTTTTTTGATCAGAAAAATTCCGCTCTCTTGAACCGAAAGCGATAAGCAGGGTCTGGTGGTGCGCGTAGTTTTGCGCGTCAGCAGCGTGGGTGTGTTTCGGGGTATGTGTCCCCACTCACGAGCTCGCTGTCACTTCCGTATCGAGGGATCGAACATGTTCCTACCCGCCCATTGGGCGAGGTTATGCCTGGCTTTGCTGTGCCTTTCTCCGCTAACGCTCGCTTACGCCGCCCCCACGCCCGGTGACACGGACCTGATCCGTGAACGTCAGGATCGCCTGCTCGAAGAACAGCGCCGGCGTCTTGAAGAACTCAAGGACCTGCCAGGCAAGTCCGCCGCGCCCCAGGCCCCTGCCGCGCCGACCGACAGCCGTTGTTTCCCGATCAAGACCATCGAGCTCAAGGGCGCCGATGCCTTGTCCGAAGTGGAGCGCCAGCGCCTGCCCAAGCCTTTCCTCAACCAGTGCCTGGGCGTGCCGCAGCTTAACCAGTTGCTCAAGGTCATCACCGATTACTACCTGGAAAAAGGCCTGGTCACCAGTCGCGCCTATTTGCCGCAACAGGACTTGTCCAGCGGCCACCTGCAAGTGCTGGTCGTCGAGGGGCGCCTGGAAGGCCTAAAGGGCGCCGAGGGCAGTGGGTTGTCCGAGCGGGAACTGGCGATGGCGTTTCCCGGCAACCCGGGGGAACTGCTCAACCTGCGGGATATCGAGCAGATGGTCGATCAGCTCAATCGCCTGCCATCGAATCAGGCGCAGATGGAATTGACGCCCGGCCAGAACATCGGTGGCAGCCAGGTACGGGTCAAGAACGCCCCGCAGAAGCCCTGGCGCGTCGGCCTGTCGCGGCATAACGATGGGCAGAAAAGCACCGGCGAGCAGCAATGGGGCACCTCCCTGGACTGGGACAGCCCCTTGGGCCTGGCTGATCAACTGGCCCTGCGCGGCGGCCACGATGCCGTCAGCGACCACCAGAAAACCTCGCGCAATGCCATGCTCTATTACAACCTTCCGTTTGGCTGGTGGAACCTCAGCTACACCTACAGCCAGAGCGAGTACCGCGCACTGGGCCAGGCCAATGGTTTCAATTTCAAGCAGAGCGGCGACAGCCAGAACCACCAAGTGCGCCTGGAGCGGGTGATTCATCGCGATGCCCTGAGCAAGACCTCCCTCAACACCGGCCTTGCGTACCTGCGCACCAACAATTTCATCGAAGACAGCAAGCTCAACGAGAGCAGCAATCGCATCAGCGAGGCGCAGTTCGGTATCAACCATGGCCGGCGAGTCGGCAATGCCTTCGTCAACCTTGACCTGGGCATGCAGCAAGGCATCGGCGCCCTTGATGCCCAGGGCGATCACGAGCCGGGACCTGGGGTGCCGGATGCCCGCTATCGCAAATACACCGCCACCCTCAGCTATCTGCAGCCGTTCGTGCTGGGCGGCGAATCCTTCAGCTTCAGCAGCCTGATGACCGGCCAACGCAGCGAGGACGCGCTGTTCAGCTCGCAGCGCATGAGCCTGGGCGGCCAGTCGTCGATTCGCGGTTACAAAGACCAGACATTGTCCGGCGACAGCGGCGGCTACTGGCGCAACGACCTGCGCTGGAGCCGCCCGGTGACCTTGGAATGGCTGCGCCCGGTATTCGCCGAATACGGCACTGGCCTGGGCTATGACCAAGGCGTGATTCGCGGCAATCGCTACAACGGCGATGAGCACGGGCGCGTGTCGAGCAATTCGGTGGAGCTGTTTGCCCGAGGTGAACACCTGAACGCCAGCGTCACCTTCGCTCATTCCCTGGAACGCCCAGACGCGCTGACTGAGCGCGAAGCGCCGATCTACTTTCGCCTGGATGCGTTTTTTTAAGCACGGGTTCTTTAATTTCTGCTGCAACGAGACTTGATCATGGACGACCGCCAATACGCTTTCCTGGCCCGCCATCCTTCTGCTGCCCTGAAAACCCGCGACGTATTCTGGGGCATGCCCAAGCGCGCCCTGGCGTTCCTGTTGGCCAACGTCATGTTCTGGCAACCGCTGTGGGCCCAGGCGGACGGCATCGTGGTCAGCGCACCAGGCACTACGCTCGGCCAGGCAGGCAACGGCGTGCCCGTGATCAATATCGCCAAGCCCAACGGCAGCGGTCTGTCCCACAACCAGTTCAAGGACTACAACGTCGGCAGCAACGGCGTGATCCTCAACAACGCGACCAACCCCGCCCAGTCCACACAACTGGGCGGGATTATCCTCGGCAACCCGAACCTCAACGGCACCGCCGCCAAGACCATCCTCAACGAAGTCAACGGCGGCAACCCTAGCCAACTGCGCGGCTACACCGAAGTGGCGGGGCAGTCGGCCCACGTCATCGTCGCCAACCCCTACGGCATCAGCTGCAACGGCTGCGGTTTTATCAACACGCCCAAAGCGACCCTGACCACGGGTAAACCGATTATCGAGAACGGCCAATTGAGCCGTTATCAGGTGGACCAGGGCAGCGTCGCTATCGAAGGCGCGGGCCTGAACGCGAACAACGTCGACCGTTTCGAAATCATCACCCGCAGCGCCAAGATCAACGCCGAGATCCAGGCGAAAAATCTGACGATTGTTGCCGGGCGCAACGACGTCGATGCAGGCACGCTCAATGCCACTGCCCGTGCCGATAATGGCAGCGTGAAACCGGAACTGGCCATCGACTCTTCGGCCTTGGGTGGCATGTACGCCGGGGCGATCAAGCTGGTGGGCACCGAGGCCGGGGTTGGGGTGAAGCTGGACGGCAAGATGGTTGCCAGTGGGGGTGATATTCAGCTGGATGCCAATGGGCATTTGAGCATGGCCGAGACGGCTGCGGCCGGTGCCGTCGCCATCCAGGCCAAAAGCGTGGAAACCCGTGGCCAGGTGTACGCTGGCAGCCGCCTGGACGTGAAGACCCAGGGCGACCTGACCAGCCAGAACAACCTGGTGGCGCGCGACAGCATTCACCTGGACAGCGGCGGCACGCTGAGCAACAAGGGGATTATCGAAGCCGGGGTCAATGCCGATAACAGCCGCAATACCACAGGTGATGTCACCCTCTCAGCCAATCAACTGAACAACAGCGGCAAAACCATCATTGCCAGCCGTGACCTGAAAGTCACGACCACCGCGGCGCTGAATAATCAGGGCGGTACGCTCAGTGGACGGGGCAAGACCACCGTCACGGCCAATGTTGTGGATAACCGCAATAAAGGCCGGATCCTGGGCAACTCCGAACTGCACCTGAATGCCGATCAAGTCCTCAACAGCCAGGGCGGCCTGATCAATAGCCAGGGCCTGCTGACGGCCAACGTGGGCCATCTGGAAAACAATGCCGGTGAACTGTCGAGCCTGGACAGCGCGACGCTGATCCTCGGCAACCTGGATAACCTGACCGGCCTGGTAATGGCCGGCAAGAACCTCGACATCACTAACACCGGCGCGATCAATAACCGGGGCGGCGAACTGTCCAGCCAAGGCATCGTGACTGTGCGCACCGCCAGCCTGGACAACAGCAACAAAGGCACCGTCGCCGCCAATGGCAAGCTGCTGGTCAGCGCCACCGGCGCGGTCAACAACGCCGATAAAGGCCTGCTCGCCAGCCGTGCTGCCGAGGTCGAGTTCGATGCTGCCAGTCTGAATAACGCCAAGGGCACGCTGCAAGGCGAAGGCCTGGTCACCGTGGATGTATCGGGCAACATCGATAACCAGGGCGGCAGCATCATCGCCAAGGACGCCAAGCTGAGTGTCTTCGCCACCAACCTGGACAACCGTGGCGGCGTGCTGTCCAGCGTCAAGGCCGCGCTGGAGGCACGCACCACCGGCGTGCTGAAAAACGGCTATGACGTGAACCGTCAGGGCGGCACGATCCAGGCTCAAGGACTCAGCATCCGAGCCTTGGCTGGGCTGTTCAACGACGGCGGGCGCATCGCTGCACAAGCTGGTGATGTCGTAGTCACCAACGCGGCGGCGGATATCAACAATCGCAACGGCGGGATGTATGCCACTGGCAAGGTCTGGGTCACTGGCCGGAATCTGGAAAACAGCGGCGGTGGGCAGGTCAGCGCCAGTCGTATCGACTTTGACCTTTCGGGTGCGCTGAACAACAACGCCGGCATCATCGAAAGCCAGGACAGCCTGGATATCCTTGCCGCCAGCCTGAGCAACCAGAAAGGCCAACTGCGCACCCTGGGCAATAACAGCACCACAGCGTTCAACATCGGTGGTCTGTTCGATAACAGCGACGGCACCCTCGAAACCGCCAGTAAGGATGTGGACTTCGACACCGGCAGCGTCCAGAACGTGGGTGGCAAGCTGCTGCACACCGGCCTGGGACTGTTTGGCATCAGCCAGGCCAACCTGGGCCAGGCGGGTGGGCAACTGGTGACCTACGGCAACCTGACGGTGAAGGCTGACCGCTGGACCAACAGCACCGCGATCCAGGCCGGGCACCTGGTGGTTCATGTCGACCAGTTGACCCAGACGGCCACCGGCCAGTTGCTCAGCGCCAACAGCATGGAGGGCCGTGGCAGCAACTGGCGCGTCGACGGCCTGATCGGCAGCGATGGGGCCATCGACCTGCAACTGACCGGTGCCTATACAGGCAACGGCCGCTTGAGCAGTCTCGGCACCTTGGGCCTCAAGGCGGCGCTGATCAACCTGGAGCAAAACGGCAGTATCGCCGGCGGCGGCAGCACAACCGTCGTGGTCGATGGTGTCCTCAACAGCTACGGTCGCCTGACCTCGGCGGCGGACATGAACGTCACGGCCGCCACGATCAACAACTACGGCACCCTCGGCAGTGCCGGCGTGCTCGGCGTATCGACCGGCGATCTGCTCAACGAGCACGGATTGATTTTCAGCGGCGGCAATACCAGCCTGCGTGTCAACAGCCTGACCAACCGCTATGCCGATATCTACAGCCTCGGTGATCTGAACATCGATCGCGACGGCCTCGGCACGCGTGCCAGCCGCATCCTCAACAGCTCCGGCACGCTGCAAAGCGACGGCAACATGCGCCTGGCGGCCAGCATGATCGACAACGTCCGCGAGGTCTTGACCACCCACGATGCAGGCATCTACACCGCCTCGATCAGGGAAGTGGCCTGTATCGAAGGGGTCAACGCCGGCGACTGCAGCGGTGGCAAGGAAAACCACGTCTGGCAGATCATCCAGCGCGACAAGTTCGAAGTCACCGCGGCCAGCGCCGCCTCCAGCATCACCACTGGCGGCAACCTGGATATCCAGGGCGACACCCTGACCAACCGGAGCAGCAGCATCGGCGTTGGCGGTGCATTGAGCGCCAACCTCGTCAGCCTGAACAACATCGGCATCGAGACTGGCGAGACCGAAACCTCGCGCACCTTCATGTCCGAGCGCACGCGCAGCCCAGGCGGCTGGCGCGCCGCCGCCAATGACTTCACCAACAAATACTGGTTGCAGAGCCCAGGCTACAACGCCAATGACCTGGGTGGCCTCGAGGCAGCGATGAGCCGCTTCATCGGCATGACCGAACGTGAGCTCCCGCAGTTCCGCACCCAGACAAGTACTACCGATACCCAGACCTACGCCGCGATTATCCAGGCCGGCGGTGCGGTCAGCGTCCGCACCCAGGGCAACGCCGACAACAGCGTCGTGCGTGGCGGCTACAACTATGTCGGTGCCGGCCCGCGCACCGATACCCAGGCTGACAACGTTTTCTCCACCCGCGTCAGCGTCAATCGGCAACTGCCCCCGAACCTGACCCAGCAACAGGTCGATCCGCTGGCCTTGCCGGGCTTTGACTTGCCGACCGGGCAAAACGGCCTGTTCCGCATGAGCGGCGACGCCTCGACCACGCCGACTCAAGGCTCAGGCCTGACCCAAGTGCGCGGCCTGCCGGACAGCTCGTTCCAGACCAACCCGCAAAAGTACCTGATCGAAACCAACCCGGCGCTGACCGACATGCGCCGCTTCATGAGCTCGGACTACCTGCTGACGAACCTGGGCTACGACCCCGACATCGCCGCCAAGCGCCTGGGTGATGGCTTCTACGAACAGCGCCTGATCCAACAAGCCGTGATCGCCCGCACCGGTCAACGTTTCCTCGACGGCCAGACCTCCGACGACGGCATGTTCAAGTACCTAATGAACAACGCCATCGCCAGCAAGGACGCGCTGAACCTGTCCCTGGGCGTCAGCCTGACGGCCGAACAAGTCGCGGCCCTGACCCACGACATCGTCTGGATGGAAACCCGGACGGTGAACAACGAGCAGGTGCTGGTGCCGGTGCTCTACCTGGCCCAGGCCAACAATCGTCTGGCGGCCAATGGCGCGTTGATCCAGGGCTCAGATGTCAGCCTGATTGCGGGTAAGAATCTGAACAATGCGGGCACCTTGCGTGCGTCCAGCAACCTGAGGGCCTCGGCTGGCGACAGCTTGGTCAACAGTGGGTTGATGGAGGCGGGTGGTCGGCTGGATGCGTTGGCGAGTAATAACCTGACTAACAGGGCGGGTGGGGTTATTGCTGGGCGGGATGTCAGTGTTGTGGCCGTGGCCGGTGACTTGACCAACGAACGAACCATCACCACGCATGCCAGCAGCACCGGCTCCAAGACCGAACAACGTGGTTTTGTCGACAGTGCGGCGCGGATTGAGGCGAGTCATGATCTGAGCGCGGGCGCTGGGCGGGATATCGCCAATGTTGGTGGTGTGCTCAAGAGTGGTAACGACACCACATTGCGCGCTGCCCGAAATATGAACATCACCGCCGCCGAGCAGGTGGACAGCCATACGCAGGGCAGCAAACACCGGGATCAGACCATTATCCAGAATGGTTCTAGCGTTACGGCTGACCGCGAGCTGAAGGTAACGGCCGGGCAGGACCTGAGGGTCGTTGCGAGCAACGTTATCGCCCAGAGCACCCTGGCGCTGACGGCCGGGCGCGATATCGCCATCGAGTCCGAGGCCAACGAAAGCCATCGTTCGTCCCAGAGCAAAAAAGTCAAAAGCAGCAGCGACCTGGTGCGCCAGCAGGCTTCGGTTATCCAGTCGGGAGGCGACCTCAGCGCCAAGGCGGGGCAAGACCTGAGCCTCATAGCCAGCCAGATGAAAGGCGCCAAGGATGTTGCCCTCGACGCCACGCGCGATATCAATCTGTTGTCCGCAACGGACGAAGCTGCTGAGTTTTACTCGAAGAAAAGCAAAGGCTCTTTCGGGCGCAGCAAAAGCGAACAGCGGGAAAGTTACCACAGCACCAACGTCGCATCCGTGGTGGAGGCGGGGCAGGACCTGACGGTCAATACCAGCCAAGCCGCCGGTGGCGGTGTCACGCTGGATGGCGGTCGTAATGTCACCGTGATCGGCAGTCAGTTGAAAGCCGGCAATGACCTGGTCGTCGGTGCCACCGGTGATGTAGCAGTGCTCTCGGGTGTCGAGGAGCACGGTTCCTACAGCAAGAAAACAAAATCGGGTTTCCTCGGCTTGTCCAAGAGCGGCAAGAGCGAGTTGAAGACCACGGCCTCCCAGGTAGCCAGTGAGCTAGAGGCCGGCAACGACGTGGTTATCGCGGCGGGCAACGACTTGCGCGTGCGGGCCAGTGAGACCACTGCTGGCAATGATGTGGAACTGCGTGCGGGTCTGGTTAAGGACAGTGGCGACATTAACCTGGTCTCGGCCAACGATACGGCTTATAGCCGGAGTGAGGAGTACAAGAAGAAAAACGGGTTATCGGTGTCGGGTGGTTTCCTGTCCTTCGCATCAGCCAAGAAGGCCGGACGCGAAGCCCAAAGCAGCACTAGCGTGGGCAGCCAAGTGAAGGCCGAACGCGACGCCGCTTTGCAGGCCGAGCGCGACATCAACGTCGTTGGTAGCAGTGTTAAGGCCGGCGGCAACGTCAGCCTGGACGCCGGACGCGATGTGAATGTCCTGGCCGCGCAGAACAGCCGTTCCGAGCGGGACTGGGAAAAGAACAAACAAGCCGGGATCGGTGTGTCTTCGGACGCCAACGGCATCAATTTCTTCGCCGGTGCGGACCGTACCAAAGAGAAAAACCGGCTGGAGCAGCAAACCGCTGCGGCCAGTCAGATCATTGCCGGTCAAAACCTGGCCGTCAACGCCAAGCGAGATATCACCCCAGATCGGCTCAGACCTTGAGGCGTTCAACGATATCGACTTGACGGCCGGTCGCAATATCAAGATCGACGCTGCCCGCGAAATGCAACTGATCGAGCATCAACGCGAGAGCGAACGAAACGGCGCCAGCCTGAGCATGAACCACAACTACGGCCGAACCCGCGATGCCGTCAAAGGTGCCGGCCAGGGCGAAGATGGTGTCAGCAAGGCTTCCAGTACGTTGAAGGCTGTGGACGGCGTTTCCCAATTTGTTTCAGGCCCTACGTTCGACGCCAAGATCGGTAACAGCAAGCAGAGCACCAGTCAGCAGTTCATTGAACAGACCCGTCGCTCGTCGACGCTGAACGCAGGTAACGATCTGAATATTGCTGCCAACAACGATGTTCAGATCAGCGGCAGCCAATTGATCTCCGGTCGCGATATCAATATCAAGGGACGCGATGTCACCCTCGATGCCGCCAAAGGCAGCTATGCCGAAGAGACTCGTGAGCGACAAAGTTGGGGCGGTATCCATGGTGGAACCAGCGGCGGCTTCAAGCTTGGCGTCGGTGGCAGCAATGGTATTGCCAGCGGCGACAGCGAACAGCAAACGTCGACGGTCACTTCTCTGGATGCGGCGCGGGACGTCAACCTGCAGGCGAGCAATGATCTGAACCTGATTGGCTCGCAGGTCAAGGCTCAGCGTGATATCGACCTGCGCGCAGCAAACAACCTGAACATTCGCGCCGCCCAGAACGACAGCGGCAGCGACAACACCCGCAAGAGCGGCGGCGGTGAGGTAGGCCTCAGCGTCGGCTCTGAAGGCGTCGGCATTTACGCCAGCGTCAATCTGGGCAGAGGCAACCTGGAGCGTGAAGCCCAGCGGCAACAACAGGCCTATCTGTACGCAGGTAATCGCCTGGGCTTCACCAGCGGCAAAGACACGAATATCGCCGGTGCGGACCTGCGCGGCAATGAAGTCATCGGCCGGGTTGGCCGCGACCTCAATGTCTCGTCGGTGCCTGATACGGGCAAGGTCGAAGGCAAGGAATTCGACCTCAGCGTGACGGTGACCGTGGGGCCGGGAGCGGGTGTCAGTGGTTCGGTCGGCTATGGCCAGACCACTGGCTCGACCGAATGGGTCGAGCAACAGACTCGCATCACCGGGCAGGACAAGGTCGACATCCGTACCGAAAACCACACCCAGCTCGACGGGGCGCTTATCGCTTCGGATACCGGCAAGCTCAAACTCGACACCGGCACGCTGGGCTTCAGCGATATCGCAGGCAAGGACAAGGAGCATGGCTATTACCTGAACGTCGGTGGCAGCTACTCCAAGGGGGGCGGCGGAGCCCAGGACGGTAGCCAGGTCGGCAAGGGCGAAAAGGACAAGAACGGCTGGAGTGTCGAAGGCTGGAACTATGAGAAGGACCGCCAGCAGCTCGTACGGGCCACCGTGGGGGCGGGCGACGTCGTGGTGCGCAATGACGCCGGGACCGTAGCCGATTCGACCAAAGGCCTGAACCGCGACGTCGACAAGGCCTACGAAATCACCCGGGACGATGAACACCGTACAGACCTGTACGTGACCAAGTCTTCTATGACGGCAGCTCTTACGCCGTTTGAAACCGCCAAGGAGTGGACCAAGCAACTCCGCAGTTACGACGAGACGGCCAAGAAAAACTTCCAGCAAGCCGGCTACGACTTCAATGCGGCGGTCAACAAGATCGAGGCAGGGTTGGGGCGGAAAATGGATGCGGGTGCCTCGGCGATGGTGGGCGTCGATTTCGCCGAAGCGACTATGGAGGCGTTGATCATCGGTGGTCTTACGCGTGCTCAGGCCATGAAGACCATGAGTAACCCGGACTTCCAAGAGCGGGTGCTGGCTGAGGTAGGCCGGCTCGCTGGTGTGGATGTTAAGCAGGTCGAGGCTATTAGCAAGAAAGTTCAGGTAACCCCGTCTGACACAGGGCGCCCACCGGCTTTGGAACTCGATACCTCTTATGTCACTGAGGACGATGTCGAGAGGTTGAGTCTTGCCCAAGATACCTTACGGACATTTTCGGGTATCAATGAGTACACCGCTGCGCATCAGGATGAGCTGCAAGCGATCTCGGTGGTGATTGCTATGGCACAAGGTCCCAAAGGGCTTGTGCAATTGGCGGTCATCAACGCGGCCTCTGAAACCGCGCCGGGCAAAGCACTGCTTGAGAAAACCGAACAATTCAGCGAAGCCGTAGGGAAAGAAATCGCGGATGAGATAGAAGATACTACGCTTGATCCAAAGTTCGAAACGGACAAGTACCTGATCGGCGGCGGTCAGTTCATGGCCTCAGTGTTGACAGGGGTGCTTTCGAAACGTAAAGGTGTGGAGGAGCGTACTTCTGTTTCGGTGATGGATGGGAAAGGGGCAAAAGGTGCATCAGGTTCAAACGAGGTTTTGGGTGGAGCGCATCGCGATACATCGAAACCTGTAAACGACAATCTTGACTCTCATCATTGTCCTGCAAGATCCTGTTATACGGATGCTCCGATCAGTTCTGTTGATGGTCCTGCGATAAAAATGGACCCAAATGACCACAAGTTTACTGCTAGCAATGGAAATTCAGATGCTGCAAAAGCTTATAGAGCGCAGCAAGAGGAATTGCTAAAACAAGGGAAGCTTCATGAAGCTATAAAAATGGATGTCGACGATATACGAAGTAAGTTTGGTGATAAATACGACGCGGCTATTGAGCAAATGTTAAAGTATTCAAAAAGTCTTAATCCTGAAGATTTTAAACCGAGGTAGATTTCATGAGGTTAAATTACAGCCAGTCTAATGGTCTCGAAAATTTCTTTTGCGGGCAAGGTAGAGAGGAAGTCCGGAAAGTTATTGGTTTGCCATATAGGGTTTTTCCTAAAACTGAGTTTTCAGAAAATTCAGTTGACGCGTTTGGTGAGGCTGTAATGCAAGTTTGGTACAACTGCTCTGATGAGTTGTTGGGGTTGGAGGTATATCTTCCTAATGCTTGTTTTTATTATGATGGTAAGCAGCTTTTAGGTCTGTCTATTGAGGATGTTGAGAATTTTTTTGTGGCTGAGGGTGTGTCTTTTGAAGTGGAGAAAGATAAAACCGGCATAAACGTTAATCAGAACTCGGTCAGGT
>NZ_LHVI01000006.1:0-95921 GCF_001269755.1 Pseudomonas sp. Q12-87
TAATTTAAAAAGTTAGCCTTAATTGCTACGGGGCAAAAGGCGCAGGCGCGGCAGATGCTCTTGCAAAGAACAAAAAGGGGAAGAACAAAAAGGGGGCAGATTTATTTTATAAGGTACGGAAAGAGTCGATTCATTGGCTTGCTCGGTGTTCTAAAATAAATCTGTCCCCTTTTTTTCTTTTTGTCCCCTTTTTTTCAAAAAAAAGTTTGACTAAAAATTAGAAATATTTCAGTGAAGATGGTCCATGAGTCAGGAAATCAATAAGTGTGTTGCGCGTGCCATCGCCGAAATTGCAATATTTCTTGAATTTTCTGGAGAGGATGTAGTTGCTCCGGATGCGTCTGTCCAGGCACTTGAGCAGTTGGCGGCGACTCTTCAAATGGCCGATTTAAAAACGAAAAACGCCCTATGTCTGCAATTTTCTGAGATCGCTACTGAGTATTCTGATGAGCAGGCCGATTTCGTTGAGAGTCTTGGGGAAGCATTGGGATTGGTTAATGAATAGTGAGGACTCGGGGACAGCCCGCCTTGACCTAATGCTAGAGAGCGGGGCAGGCTACTCCCGCACGGTAAGGTCACAATGAAAGCATTCAGCGAAAAGGGACAGCGAAAAGGGGACAGATTTATTTTATGAAATGCAGAGGGAGCGGGCTTATTGGCTTGCCCAGTTTTCTAAAATAAATCTGTCCCCTTTTTTCCAAAAATAAATTTCTGAAGAGGTCTATCTGGAAAAATATACAGAGTTAGTGATTGATGGCCAGCTTGTAGTTGCTCCCAGTGTCAGCGAGTGGGAGGAGAGCTTGAATGCAGGCACGTATCAAGATGGAACTATTTTCAATGACAAACTTGAAATTGTTGTGCGCAATATGCTTGATTTTGTATCTGGGCGCGAAGGTCAATTCCGTTTGGGGCTACATTTGACTAAGTCGTTGAAGCCTTGGGTGCCATTATGTTTATATCGTATGGATGAACGATGGCAGCGAGTGCTCATCGAAAGGGTGGCTTGCGATCAATGCAAATGGGGTGGGAAAATTGCTAATCCTTCAGATCCGACTTTGTATTTTGGCGTTGATGATGGCTTAGGAGTTTCTTATAAGGCATTATCGCTTCCTCGTTGTAATTGCCCGAAATGTGGTATGGCGCTACCTCGGATAGCTGTGTGGGTGGAAGATATTGAAGCGGGCAGGAATAATTAAGTTGCCAGGTACGGCGTAAAGGAAAAAAGGGAGCCGAAAAGCGACCGAAAAGGGGACCGACCGAAATGGGGACAGATTTATTTATCGCGGCTTAAATAAATCTGTCCCCTTTATTGCTCTTTATTGCTTTATTCGTCTTGAATAGCTTGGAGCGCCGTGGAGACCAATGAAATGAACAAGCGGTCAGATTTTTTACTTGATAAAGTGTTGAGGCATGATCTTGTTTTGGTTCATGTGACTGGCGCTCCACGCCCGCAGGTCTTGCGCGCGAAAATTGGGCGTATATATTCTACAGGGGCGGGAATTGTTCGCAGCGTTCTTAATTCGGAAGTTGAGTTCATTCGATCGGGTGGCACGTGGGGGGATGTAGCCCTTAAAGTTGATGAGCAGGCTCTTTTGTTTGTTAAATCGATTTCTGGAGAGTTGTATGAGGATCCTTGGCATGGGCATATGGTTGTGGAGGATATTGAGGGGGATTTATATGCAATCTATCCTCGCAAGGAATTGTGGTTGAGTGACGATGTCCCAACTTTAATTCGGGAGTCCTCCCGGCAAGACCCGAAGCGCTCATATGCGACCGCGATTCGTTTTGACGTGATGGAAGAGTATTTGCTAGGTTTGGTAGAGCGGTATGGTGAGGGTAGGTCGTAGTATGTTATTAGAAGGCGGTAAAAATCTCGGCGGACTTGTTGCTTTGCTGATTATGCGTACATTTGGCGTTTTTTTGTTTGCAAGTCGCGAAGGGTGGGGCGTTGAGGCCTGATACTTTGTAAAAGTTTTAGGATCGGTCATCAAATTTTATGTCTTCTGAGTCGGCTGGGTCAGTACTGCCCTGATCCAATAAGCTGAGTTTATTTATCTTGCTAACGCATAAAATTTTTTCTATTTTTCTTTTTTAACTATCAATGATGTGCTTGGAGCATTCATGAAGAAAACAACGCTGCTAATATTTGGCCTGACTCTGACGTTATCCGGCTGCAAATCCAACGTCCGGGACTCTTCTCCTGACCTGCTTCGCGACGGTATCCAATTCCAGCAGAAAAAGGTTGCCGTCGATGCGCAGCACGCCAAGGTCATCATGAAGGCGACGGGCAATGTCGTCCCGGTGGAATTTGCAATCAGGCGAGCGACGGACCCAGACCAGCGTATGGATGTGCAGGGAACAGTAGTGGATTCCGGTCGCGGCAAAGTGTTCGGCTGGATTGCCAAGCTTAACGAAACGGCGCACAGCGCGACCTTGAAGCATTTCCCTCAGCTGGAAGTGCAAGCTGATCCCGATCAGCCATTCGAGGTATCAGGTTACGCCACTGGCGAAAGTATCAACCGCGGTTATCGTTGCGGTCCGATCAGCACCATTTTCACGCCGCAGAAGGGCAAGGTTTATCTGGCGGAGCTCCAGTTTGTGGGTGGGGGCTGTGAACTGCACGCCTATGACATCACGCAGCCTCAGGAGCGTATCCCTGTTGAAAGTAGCGCCCAAAACGGTGGCTTCGCCAACGCAGTCCCGGGTTGCAAGTCGGCAACGGTCTCGGTGAATAGTCAGCCGGTCACAACACAGTTCTGCATCAAATCCATCATGCTCCAGCCTTCGCAGTATCGCGTTAGTGTCAACGACCAGACGGTTTTCAGTGGCACCGATTACGAGCGCGTTGCTTTCGTAAAAACCGTTAAGGAAGGAGCTGTAAGTGGTGGTTGTGATGAAGTAGTCGAAGCGCAGTTGGGCAGTACTCAAAAGCCTGTCGCCTTGAAAGAGTTACCCGCTGATTTAGTGGAAGGCTGCCACATTACCGCGGACGCTGAAGGTCGTTCCCGACCCTTTAGCAAGGATGCCGCGTGCCATAAGGTTTTCTACAAAGCCTTGATGCCATTATTAGGCAAGGTAGTAACCGTCGAAACTGCACGGCAGTGTACGGTCAAAGTAGGCGCTCAGACAGTCTTCGAAGATCGTTTCAATTTCTGACAGGGAACAGGCACGAATGACACGTCCTTTGGCATTTTTTAGAAGGACCGGTCCTCAGGACGAGGTCACGCGCCACGACTGCAAACTTCCAGGTTCACGGTCTCTGGGCTGGACTCTCAGCGCCCTTCTCGACGACACAGGCGTTTATTCCCAACAAGTAGAAATAGCCGAGCCTGAAGGAATGCTTATTAGCCGTCAGACTTCCCGGAGAGCGCCAGTGTGTCGGAGCTGATTTCCGAGCGGAACGCGATGTTCTCCAGCAGCTGGGTTACGGTGCGGATGCGGTAATCGGCGGTTTCGAAGAGGACGTCGAGCGGGGCTTCGGTGTCGATGAGCAGGGTGGCGGGGATGCAGTTGATGCCAGTGATGGGCATGTATCGTTTCATCGGTAGTACCTCATTTAATTGAAAGGAGCTACCTCGTTAATCGGGTCGCCAAACCCGAGTCGCCATTAGGGCGACGACGGAATATAGGCTGCGTTATCCGTGAGCTACAAGATGCCGCTTTCCGAGTTTGATGTAGGACGTTTAGCTTGTTAGCGGCGGTATTTTGCTACGTTGGTGTGGGGCTGCTGCGCAGCCCAGCGGGAGCAAGCTCCCTCGCCACGGGGGAGTCCGACAGCCTTTCCATGGGTGAGTTGCAGGAACGACGCCGTCACTCATGATTTGACGAAAATTTGGAATGGGGAACGAAGGCCGAGGGCGCGCGTTTCCCGTCCCGGCTGCCTCTTCAGCAAGGCTCGCTTTTGTGTTTCCCTTACCGCCACTTTTCTTCCGCAGCCTGCCCAGCGCTCGCCCACTTCGGATTTATAAACCGTGCAAACCCCCACCCGCAATGCGCTGGTCACCCAACTCGCCACCCACCCCGATGACATCGCTACACGTGCCGCGCTTTACCGCGATCTACTCGACGCCGCTGAGGTTTCATTGGACGGTATCCGCGTCGCGGCAGGGCTGGGCGATCCGGCGGCCAATGTCGTGATTGCTCAGTTGAATGCCACGGCACACGTCAATCGCCCCGGGCCGTTGCTGGCGCAGCTTGGCAATCTGCCGGTTGATCATGTGGCGTTGAACAACGCCGAGCCGGCGTGGTGCGACGCCTTGGCTGGGTTGCCTTTGCGCACGCTGGTGCTCAACAGCCCGCGATTCAGTTGCGATCAAAGTCTATGGCAGCGCTTGCCAGACCTTGCCCTCGAAGGCCTGGAAATCAGCGGATTCTCCCGCGACGATAACGCGGCCAGCCTTCCTTTCATCGAACGGCTGCGCCGGCTGAAGTTAAGCACTTACGGCGAAGACTTCGACGATAACTTCTTCGAGCAACTCGGCAATAGCGCGCTGGAGGAATTGTCCTTGGACCGTTGCGATGACGTGACCGACGCAGGCCTTCTCGGGCTTTCAAACCTCAAGTTGCGATCACTCACGCTGGAGCGCGTGGGCGAGTTGACTTCCCGTGGGATGGCGCAGTTATGCGGTCACCCACTTGAGCAACTGTCCCTCGGTTGGAGTGGCGCGATCCTGAAGGACCCTTCATGGCTTTGCGGTCTGACAGCTTTGCGTTCCCTGAGCCTGGATTATTGTTACGCAACGGACGCCACGCTGAATGCCATTTCCGGTTTGCCCATCGAACGGCTTTCGCTGCAGTCCTCTTATGTTTGCGAAGACGATCTTGAAGTACTGGTAGGCATGCCGCTCGCCGATCTGGATCTCAAGGCGTCACGCCAGATAATCGAGCGGCTCGATGTGCTGCACGAGTTTCCACTAAAGCGTCTTGGGCTCTCTGATGTGCAAGGCATCAATGCAGATACGTTGAGGGATCTGCGCGGTTTGGAATTGGAATCCCTGGACCTGTCATTGAACGACGTCACTTGGAAAGAGTTGAAGCAACTCGCCGGCCTGCCACTGAAACGGCTGAAACTCAGCTTTTGTCGCGGCGTCGATGGCAAGGTTTTGCGCAAGCTTGTCGAGTTGGGCTTGCCGTTGGAGCAGCTTGAAATCAGCGGCCTGGATCTGCGTGATGCGGACTTGGCTTGCCTGCGAAACTTGCCGCTGCAACGCCTCGGTTTGTATGACAGCCCTTGGCTCACCGACGCGGGAGTGGCCCATCTCGCCCGGATGCCGTTGCGTGACCTGACGATTGCGGCGGATCCCGGAACGTCGCGGATTACCTCAGGCGCCGTAGCGGTTTTAGAGCAACTGCCGCTGCGCACATTGGCGCTGTTCAATTGCACTGCCATCAATGCTGAAGGCTGGGATCGCCTGGCCAGGTTGCCGGCTCGCGTAATGGGCCCGGGTATCTGATTCCTTGTCAGCGTCGGCGAAGGTCTCAATAAGAGCGGCAGAACGGTTTCCCACATTTATGGGATATCGCTTTGCGCTCTTCGCTATAACCTTATAAGCCTCTGCGAATTAGACTTGAGGGAGTGCAGTCCGCGCGGCGATCAAGGAAAACAACGTGCAAGAAGTACTCAGCATTAACTGGCTGCTTTGGCTCTCGACCATGGTACCGCTGACCCTCAGTGCGGGCCCTGGCAACTTGATGGTCGCCACTTCCGGCGCACAGAGCGGCGTGCGCCGTTCGGTGCGGTTTATCGTCGGGCTGGACATCACTTACTTTCTGCTCGCGGTGCTGGTCGGGCTCGGGCTTTATCACACGTTGATGAACAGCCCCAAGTTGGTTTGGGTGCTGCAAGTGGTGGGCAGTTTCTACATCTTGTGGCTGGGTGTGCGCCTGCTGCGACGTCCCTTGAAAGCGCCCGGTGAAAAAGCCATGCACTTGCAATTTCGAGACGGCATCGTCGTGCAGCTGAGCAACGTGCAAGGAATCGTGATGCTGCTGGTGATGTTCTCCACCTTCACACCTTCTGGCGAGACGAGCAGCAGTGTCGTGTTGATCTTGAGCGCGGCGCTGATCTCGCTGAATTTTTTCTCTCACGTCATCTGGGTGTCCATGGGGTCGAGCGTGCAGAAGCTGATCCGGGCGCGACCAAGATTATTGGTACTTCAAAATGCGGTGTTTGGGCTGATGTTGATCGCGGTAGCGGTCTGGATATTCCTGCGGACTGGTCCGCTTTAAAGGAGCAACAGCCAGGACGCCGAACGCTATTGCATGTCTGCCGTTTTGTCGTGGAACAGCTGCGTCAGGTAATCCACCACTCGGTCGACGCGGCCCACACCTTGGGTCGCTTGATTGCGCAGCAGCCAGATATGGGAACGGTGTTGGGAACTGTCGGCCAGCACCTGACGCAGGCCCGACTGGTGTGCAACGTAGGCCGGTAGCGCGGCAATGCCAAGATTGGCTTCCACGGCCTTGAGTTGGGCGTTGAGGTTGGATACGCGGATCCACAGCTTCTGATCGTCGCTCAGTTCGCTCAGCCACTGCGCCAGCGGCATGTAAGACATTTCCTCGGTCCAGCCAATCAAGTGATGGTGCTTCAAGTCGGCGGGCTCCGCCGGCAGGCTATTGGAAGCGGCATAACCTTCGGAGCAGAACAGGCCCTGCACCAATGTCCCGACCCGGCGCATGGTGAAGTTGCCGTTATCGGGCCTGCGCAGTCGGATAATGATGTCGCTGTGGCTTTGGGTCAGTTTCGACGACACCGCCGAGTTGATGAAGTCGAAACTGATCTCGGGGTATAGCTCATGAAACTGGGCCAGCCCGGGGATGATCAGGTGCGTGCCCATCAACTCCGGGCAATCGATGCGCACCTGCCCGGCCATTCGATCGCTTGGCTGCGACATCTGCCGCTCGATGAGTTTGAAGCGCTCTTCGGTTTCCATCGCCAGCGGTAGTAATGCCCTGCCAGCTTCGGTCAGGAAATACCCATTGGTCTTTTTCAAGAACAACACGGTGCTGAGCGAGTCCTCGAGTGCGGCAATCTTGCGCGACACCGTCGAGGCCGAAACCTTGAGCGAGTTACCGGCCTCGGTCACGTTGTTCGACTTGGCGACGACGATGAAAACCTTCAGATCATCCCAGTTCACTTAAATGTCATACCCAAGAATGGAAAATCGATCCTCATCTATTTCTATTCGAAATGATCAGAGGCCAGTTTAAGGTTTTTCGCATGGTGCAACACCGTAGAGGATATAGGGGATGATACGTAACCCGATGCGCTCCCTTCCAGTTCATGCAGCCGTTCTTGAGTTGGCTGATAGCCAGGTTTCCTGTCGATCCCTTATTGCCTTCAACCCGATAACAAACGGGGCGCCGGCACGGTGGTGACTGCGCAAAATTATTACCACGGGTTCGAGGGCGAGCGGGTGGAGAACGCGTTTTCATTCCTGGCGGCGTTGCGGCAGAACATCCGGACCTATGATGGGGGGCGTTACCCCCGGGATGTCGTAGAGGGTGTCGTCGGACACTGGCGCGCGGACACAGGTTTTTGGGGTGGCGCAGGGCTGCATCCCTGCGCCTGGTCAACCTAGAAGCTGTACTTGGCGGTCATCATCAGGTTGCGTGGGGTGCCATAAGCGTCGCCGCCGTAGCTGATGGAATTGGCGACGGATGAGTAGTACTTGCGGTCGAAGATGTTATTGGCATTGAGCTGCAGGTCCAGATGCTGGTTGACCCTGTATCCGGCCATCAAGTCTGTGACCGCATAGGCGCCCTGCTTGAGCCGGTAGTTACTACCATCGAGCAACGCGACGTCGTTGTAGATGCGGCTCTGCCAGGAGACGTTGCCGCCGACGCGCAGTTTTTCCAGCGAACCTTGGAATTGGTAGCGGGTGGTCAGCTTGAACAGGTGCTCTGGCGTGTCGGTGTCGAAGCGCTGATTCACCTTCTGCGGATTGGCGCTGTCCTTGATGGTATGCACGCGAGCGTAGGTATAGCCGCCACCGACCTGCCAATTTTCGGTCAATGCGCCTTGCAATTCGAAGTCGACACCCTGGCTGCGAAGCTCGCCGGAGGCCTCGTAGCAAGAGGACTGTGGACAGTTCGGCACGAACACTTGCACGGCGCGATTTTCCTGGTCGACGCGGAACAGGGCCATGCTCGCATTCAGCGCGCCGTCAAAATATTCACCCTTGATGCCGGCCTCGTAGTTCTTGCCGACGATCGGCTTGACCGGTGTGCCGGAGGTGTCCTTGGAACTCTGCGGCGTGAAGATGTCGCTGTAGCTGACATAGACTGAATGGTGGTCGTCCAGGTCGTATATCAAGCCTGCGTAACGGGTAACGTTTCGAGTGACCTTGTAATCCCCTTCGCCATCCCGATTGTCGTAGTCGTACCAGTCCAGCCGCCCGCCAAGAATCAGCTTCAATGGATCGGCCAAGCTCAGGCGGGTGGTTGCGTACAGGCCATCCTGGGTAGTGACTTCGCGGCCATTATCCGTGTGGACGAAGTCCGGTTTGCCGGCGTTGATCGGCCAGTTCATGTCATACGGAGAATAGTTGTGAGTGGTCATGTCATAGATGCGCTTGCTGGCGCCCACCACCAGTTCGTGGGTACGTCCGAACGCTTCGAAGGGGCCATTGGCGAAAGCGTCCAGGCCGGCCTGGTTTTCATCATGGGCGGACTGGTAGACAGTCCGAGCCAGTGTGTTATTGACCCAGCGTGACTGGTACGAGCCAGAGAACAACGCGTTCTGCTCAGCGTAGTTGGCGTTGAACTGAAGACTCCATTCATTGGCCAGGCGATGGCGGACTTCGGCGAAAAGCGTGTTGATCTCCTGATCCTTGTTCTCCCAACCGGTGCCAGGGTTGTACGACCGCGGCAAATCCAGGTGATGGCCATCCTGGCCGATCATCGACGAGCCCCAGAAGTAATTGGTTTTGTCCTTCTGGTGCGAAAAGCCGAGGGTCAGGGTGGTGTCTTCGCTCAGGTCTGCTTCGGTGATTGCATAGAATAAGCCGTGATCCTCCTCGACATCGTCGATGAAACTGTTGGCATCGCGGTAAGACGCGACGACCCGACCACGCAGGTTGCCGCTGTCATTGAGCGGGCTGGACGCATCGATCTCGCCACGGTAATCGTCCCAACTGCCGGCGGCGCCTGTCAGCGTGACTCGCTGCTCGGCGAGCGGCCGCTTGCGTACCATGTTGATGGCCGCCGAAGGATTGCCTGCACCGGTCACCAGGCCGGTGGCGCCGCGCACGACCTCGACTCGGTCGAACATCGCAAGGTTCGGCTGAGCCCCGACGTTGACGCCGTCGTAGCCGCTCGGTATGCCGTCGTACATGAGGTTATCAATCTCGAAACCGCGCGCCGAGTACGTCTGCCGACCGGGGCCGCTTGAAAAGTCGAGGAACAACCCAGGGGTGAACTTCACCACGTCGTTGATGCTAGTCATGGCCTGGTCATCCATGCGCTGACGCGTAATGACAGTGGTGGCTTGTGGCGTTTCACGCATCGTCAGCGGCAGCTTGGTGGCCGTCGACATGATGCCCGTGGTGTAGGAGTCGGAGCCTTCCGTGATGCTGCCCAGCGGGCCGCTGGAAATTTCGGTCGCACCCAGCTCCAGGGTGGCGGGCTTGGATTTTTCCTGAGCAGCGCTGCTGTCATCGGCAAGGGCCGGTGAAAGGGCTGCCATGCAAATGGCCATGGCTAACAGATCACGTGACGCGTTGAAATAACACAGGGGTGTGGCGCGCGACATTGAAGGCTCCTGAGGCTCTAATGATAAGTAAGGTGTTGTTGAGAATCATTAGTGATTGTCGCAGGGTTTTCCGCTGTGCAAAAGCGTGATGCGTTAGAGGAGTGTTGAGTTTGGGAAGGGGGCTTCGGTTATGGCGCCGGGATGATTTGTTCGGGCATGAAAAAGGCACTGGCGAGATTCGCTAAGCGCCTGGTTTGTGCGGCTGTAATAGGCCCGTCGCCATTTGTGAGGACGTATTCCTGGTCTTTCGGTTTGGGCGCACATGAGATGTGCTCCCAAGATCAGCCTGGGGTAGCCGGGGATGCCATCTGCAATACCAAACAGCCCTGGGGCACAAAAAACTGGAAAGCCCCTTGCAGCGCTGAAACACCGAATGTACTGAATTTCAGGCACAAAAAAAGACGTCCGTGGACGTCTTTAGATGTTGAGTTGGTGGAGCCGGGGGGATTTGAACCCCCGTCCGCCAGTACTCCGCTGTCGGTACTACATGCGTAGCCGTGTCTATTAAGTTAACCCTCAGCGACCCGACGGGCAGGGTGCTTTGGGCGAGTTGTGTAAGTTTTAGCCGCTTCGTCCACAACGTACTGCACGGCGATTCCGTTCTATATGACAATCACTTTGGGTTTACGGACATCCCCTTGTGATTGCTGGACCCGAAGGTACCAGAAGCTCAGGCGTTAAGGCTGCTTACGCAGCGATAGCGTAGTCCTGGCCGTAGGTTTCGTCATTGGCAACTATAGAAGTTGCAACAGTGGATTTACGAGTTCTGTTACCAACTCGGCATGCACCTAGAGTTTCGCAACCGGCGTCGAATCCTAAACGGCCCCGAACCTGACGCTTCGTAAAGCTGTGAAGCGGCAGGCATTCGCAGTGTACGCCAATTCGCGTCTGAGGCCAACCCGAAGGCTGGCCTCAACCTGCTATGAGTTCTTGCCGTCTTTGCTGACCTTCCGGATTTCCTGGATGGTCTGGGTGGTTTCGGAAATGCATTTTTCGGTGCCTTCCTTGGTGTTCAAAGCCTGATGGGCCTTGGCTTGCTGGACGCTCGCCTCGACGCGCGCTTGCAGTTCCGGGGAGCCCTGGATCTGGGTCTTGGCGTTCTCAATGGTTTTCAGGTTGGTATCGCAGAGATCACTCGAGCCGCCGGCAGCGAACGAGGACGACGCCAGCATCGAGGCAGTGACAAACAGACCTAACAGTACAGAGCGTTTCATGTGTCTCTCCTTGACCCAAGGGCCGCATTTGCTGGCCATCAGGACGGCTACCTATTGAGGAAGCCCTGCATTTGCAGGACCTGCTCAATGGACTGCGGTCGTTCGCCAGGGTTCTATTTTTCTTCAGGTTGCCCTGGCCTGGGTCACTCGATCCACTAGGTAGACCAGCCCGTGGTAGTCGATTGCGCCGTGTTGCGTAAGACCAATCTCGCAGGTGCGGCTGGTGGAAATCCCTTCGCTGCAATGCTGGACCGCGTCCTTCAAGGTGCGTAGCGAATGGGCGTTCAATTGCGGCGTGGTGAAGCCTTTGTCGCCAGCAAAACCACAGCAGTGGATGCCTTCTGGGATGACCACGTTTTTGCTGCATTTGCGCGCCAGATCGATCAACGCCTGGCTTTCGCCAAGGTGCTGCGTGCTACACGTAACGTGAACGGCGATGGGCGCCTCCTGTGGGATGAAATCGAGACGGTCCGTTAAATGGGTGCGGATGAAACGCACTGGGTCGTACAGGTCCAGACGCACATCGCCCAGGTCCTGGACCAATCGCAACGTGCAGGGGCTGGTGTCGCAATAGATCGGATCAAGTCCGCCGCGACTGGCGTGCAACAGGGCGCCGATCAGTTCCTGGCGTTTGTGTTCGGCTTGTTCGACATAGCCTTTGGACGCAAAAGGCTGGCCGCAGCAAAGGCTGTCGACATTATCGGGAAAGACTACTTGGTAGCCGGCTTTTTCCAGCAGGCGTTGAGTCTTTTCGTACAGAGACATCTGCTCTTTATCCCCTGCTGCCGGGCCCATGACTCGCGATACGCAGGCCGCCAGGTACACCACTCTCGGACGCTCGTCCGACACGGCGGGGCTGAAGCGGATGGCCTTTTCCGGCTGGGGCATGGCGTTGCTCCATTGCGGTACCTGGCCCTTGGACAGCCGCGTCAATGAGGCCGAAAGTTTTGCCAGGCGAGGCGCCCCTAGCAGCATTCGCGCACCGTTGGCGACGTGAAGGGCGAAGCGTGCGCCTTGCAGCGTGGTGGCGAAATTTCCTTCGATCCAGTTGGCGGTTTTCGTCTTCGTTGCCTCACGGCTGCGAAGCTTTTTCATCAGCTCGCCGGTATTGATGCCCACCGGACAACGTTGCGCGCACAGGCCCGTCGCGGCGCAGGTATCGATGCCTTGGTATTGGTAGGCGTGTTCCAGTTCCGAAGTATCGATGCCGGCGCGCTTTTTCGCCTGGATGTCCCGCCATATCACGATGCGCTGGCGTGGGCTCAACGTCAGGTCTTTAGACGGACACACCGGCTCGCAGAAACCACATTCGATGCACTTATCCACAATCTCATCGGCGGCCGGCAACGGCTTGAGGTGCTTGAGGTGGATCTGCGAATCCTCGCTGAGCACCACGTCCGGGTTGAGGATGCCGTTGGGATCGAGCAGGCGCTTGAGTTGCCACATCAATTGATAGGCATCGCTGCCCCATTCCAGCTCGACGAACGGCGCCATGTTGCGTCCGGTGCCGTGTTCGGCTTTCAACGAGCCGCCGAATTCCACTGCCACCAATTGCGCGACGTCCTCCATGAACGCCTGGTAGCGTGCGATTTCTTCGGGGTTGTTGAAGCCTTGGGTGAAGACGAAGTGCAGATTGCCTTCCAGTGCGTGTCCGAAAAGGATCGCTTCGTCGTAGTGATGTTTGTCGAACAGTTCGATCAGGCGATTCACCCCGATGGCCAGTTGTTCCACCGGGAAGGTCACATCTTCGATGATCACCGTGGTTCCGGTTTTGCGCACCGCGCCCACCGCCGGGAAGGTGTCTTTGCGGATGGCCCAGAGGCGGGCGTTCTCCCGTGGGTCTTCAGTGAAGTCGACCTGTTTTTCCACCGGGAAGCCCGCCAGCGAAGCCATGATCAGGCTCAGTTGTTCTTGGAGCAGCGACGAAGAAGCGGCGCGGGATTCGATCAGCAGGGCGCAGGCATTTGTCGACAGGTGCTGTACGAAATCCGGCATGCCCGGCTTGTCCTGTACCGAACGCAGGCTGCGGCGATCCAACAGTTCCACGGCCGATACCGGTTGGCTTTTCAGCACAGTGACCGCGTTGCAGCAGGTTTCCACATCGGGAAAGACGATCAGTGCCGAAGCCTTGTTCGGGTGGTCGACGACCGTGTTGTAGGTTACCGCACTGATAAAGCCGAGGGTGCCTTCGGAGCCCACCAGCAGATGACTCAAGATATCCACAGGCTCGTCGAAATCCACCAGGGCATTGAGTGACAAACCGGTGGTATTTTTCAGACGGTATTTGTGCCGGATTCGCGCAGCCAGTTCGGTGTTGGCGCGGGTTTCGCGGCCCAGTGTCGCCAGGCGTTCCAGCAGTTCGTCATGGCTTGTACGAAAAGCCGCCACGCTGGCGTCGTCTTCGGTATCGAGACGTGTGCCGTCCGCCAGTACCAGACGCATGCCGGCCAAGGTGTGGTAAGTGTTCTGCGCCGTGCCGCAGCACATGCCGCTGGCGTTGTTGGCGACGATACCGCCAATCTTGCAGGCATTGATTGAGGCTGGATCAGGACCGATCTTGCGCCCGAACGGTGCCAGCCAAGCGTTGGCCTGGGCGCCGATTACGCCGGGTTGCAAACGAATCTGCGCGCCTTGCCCGCGGACTTCGCGGCCGTTCCAATTATCACCCAGCACAATCAGCACCGAGTCGCTGATGGCTTGCCCAGACAAACTGGTGCCGGCGGCGCGGAAGGTGACGGGCACCTGGTCGCGCTGGGCGAGCTGTAACAATGCGACCACTTCATCTTCTGTTTCGACCCGTACCACCAGCTTCGGAATCAGCCTATAGAAACTGGCGTCGGTGCCGAAGGCCAAGGTTGACAACGGATCGTCGAAACGGCGTTTTTGTGGGATGAGCTGTTGTACGTCGCGTAGGAAAGAGGCCGGGAGGGTCATTGGTCCTCCAGGATCAAAACCACCAGATCTTTCGGGCCGTGGGCGCCATAGGCCAGTACTTGCTCGATGTCGGCAGTCTTCGACGGGCCCGACACCAGCAGGGCGTTGGTCGGCATGCCTTGGGCCCATTCGAATTCCTGTTGCACTTCATAGAAGTTGTCGCGGATCTCGCTGGCCTTGAGCAGGGCGAAATGCACCGGCGGCACGAGGCTCATCAATCGCGGTTCTTCCCGCGTCGGCCAGAGAATCAGGCTACCGGTCGCGGCGATGGCGCCAAGGGTGCCGGTCAGGCTGGCGGGCGTGTCGTTGAACAGTTCGGCTTTCCATTCTTCCACGGGGCGGTTGTAGGCCTTGAGGGCCGGCAGGTCCGGATTGTTCGCCCAGAACTGTGTGATTTTTTGCCCATGTGGCGTGGTCGGAGCGATAAGCAGGCTGGGCAGTTGCCGGTCGCGCAACAGCTGAGCCAGCAGCGCCGGCCAATCTTCGCCGGACGTCAGATGGATCTCCGTGTGTACCGCTTCCATCAGCTTGCGCAGCTGCGGGATACGTTCTTCGGGTGCGTAGCGGTAGGTCTGTGTCACCAGTTCGACATCGAAATTATCGGCAACGGGCGTGGCGCCCGTCAGACTTTTGCGCAGCTTGGCTAGGATATTTTCCTTGGCACTCATCGACGGTCTCCCTGCTGGTTCAGGTGTTCGCGGGCCAGGTCATGCAATGAGCGGGCAGCGGGTTTTGGAGCGCTGTGGTTCTGGGTCCATGGCCCGACATTACTCGGTGTCAGGGCGCGCAGGCGCGTGGCAAGGAAACCGAACAACCGGTACAGGCGCGGCGAGCTGTTGAGCCAGGCCCAGGCATTCCAGATGAAGCGCTCCTTGGGCGAGTACTTGCTGCCCTGACCGCGCATCACGGGATGAGCGCTGTCCGGCGCCTTGACGTTTTCTTCTCGCAGCCGTCGCAGCAAGGCCGGAATCGGGATTTTCACCGGGCACACTTCACCGCAAGCGCCGCACAACGAAGATGCACTCGGGTGGTCCGGCACCTTGGCCAGGCCGACCATGTGCGGCGTGATGATTTTTCCGATAGGCCCCGGGTACACCTCGCCGTAGGCGTGGCCACCGATTCGGGTATAGACCGGGCAGTGATTCATACAAGCGCCGCAGCGGATGCAGTTCAATGTCTGGCGCAGTTCACTGTCGGCAAACGCCTGGCTGCGACCGTTGTCCAGCAGCACCAGGTGGACTTCCTGGGGGCCGTCCAATTCATCGGCCTTGCGCGGACCGGAGATCATGTTGACGTAGGTGGTGATCGGCTGACCGAGGGCGGAGCGTGTGAGCAAGGAGAGCAGCGGCACGACATCGCGCAGGTTCTCCACGACTTTTTCGATGCCAGTCACGGCGATGTGGACTGGCGGCACGGTGGTGGACATCCGCCCGTTGCCTTCGTTTTCCACCAGCAGCAGCGTGCCGGTCTCGGCGACGGCGAAGTTGACGCCCGAGACGCCGATGTCGGCCTCGAAGAATTTCTGCCGCAACACCTTGCGACCGATCTGAATGAGTTGGTCAACGTCCTTGGTGTACTCCACGCCGAGTTTGTCGTGGAACAAGGACGCGACCTGACCGGCATTCTTGTGGATCGCCGGCATAATGATGTGGGAAGGCTTCTCGTGGTCGAGCTGGACGATGTACTCCCCCATGTCGGACTCAAGACATTCAATGTCCCGGGCCTCGAGGAAATGGTTCATCTCCATCTCTTCGCTGACCATCGATTTGCCCTTGATCACTTGCCGCGCCTCGTGAGCACGGATGATCGAGAGGACGATGCCATTGGCTTCGTCCACCGTCTCCGCCCAATGCACATTCACACCGTTGCGGGTCAGGTTGGTTTCAAGTTGCTCGAGCAGGTCGGGCAACTTGGATAACGCACGGGCGCGGACAGCATTGCCCAGCACTCGCAGGTGTTCCCTTTCGTGGGCATCGCTGAAGGACGTTGCCCGCTTGGTCATCAGTGAATCCATCGCATTGCGAAAGTTGTTTCGCAGTTGCGTGTCGCCCAGTGCCTTGTGGGCTCGGGCGCGAAAATCTTCTTGCACTTCAACCGTCGGAATCAGCGTCGGCGTACTCATGCGACACCTCCGGTACGCTGCCAGAGAAAGCTCGCCAGATGCTGACCGCGCAGCGCCTCCCGTTGTTTTTCCAGTGCGCCGTTGATGTTCATCAAGCAGCCGCAATCAGCACTGACGACCTGATGGGCGCCGGATTCCTTCAATGCCCGGGTCTTGTCGGCCACCATCGCGCCGGAAATGTCCGGCATGCGAACACTGAACGTCCCACCAAAACCACAGCATTCACTTTCATGGCTGTGTTCGACTCGCTCCACATTCTGCAACTGCGCCAACAAGGCACGGCCATGCAGGTGGGTGTTCATTTCACGCCGTGCCGAGCAGGACGTGTGCAGCGCAACCTTCACCGGCGCGCCACTGTCGTTGAGCTGGACCTTGCAGACAAACAGCAGGAACTCCGCCAGTTCGTAGGTCCGCGCAGCCAAGGCCTGGACCTGCTTGAGCGTATCGGGCTCGTCCTTGAACAGGTCGGCGTAATGCTCGCGCAGCATGCCGGCACAGGAGCCCGAGGGCACCACCACCGGATAGTCATTGGCAAACAAGGCCAGTTGCGCCCGGGCCACCGTCCGCGCCTGCTCGGTATAACCGGAGGTATAAGCCGGTTGGCCGCAGCAACTTTGCCCTTGCGGGTACTCCACCCGAATCCCTTCGCGCTCCAGCAAGTGAATCGCATCCATACCGGCTTCGGGATAGAACAGGTCCACCACGCACGTTCCGAACAGGTAGACCCGTTGCGGTTTTTCGCTGGGGTACTGCCGGGGCTCGGGCAATGGCGGGGCGACACGGGTCGCATTCGGCACAGCGTTGTAGAAAAGCTCGCTCATCAGGCGTGTCTCCGGGTGGTCCCGGTTATCCGTCCGCTGAGGCTGCTGAAATATAGACAGGAAATCTTTCAGCAGCCTTGCAGACCCGGTTGTGAATAGCAGATGCCGAATCACGGTTCGGCATCGGTTTTTTCAGTATTACGTGTAGGACTTAATGAACCAGCATGCCGGTGAACCAATAGGCCTGGGCCAGCGTGATCAAGCCGACAATCGTTGCAAAGAATAGGCTGTGTTTGAGCGTGAAACGGAACAGATCCGATTCCTTGCCCACCAGCCCGGTCGCCGCGCAGGCCACCGCGATCGATTGTGGCGAGATCATCTTGCCGGTCACGCCGCCGCTGGTGTTGGCCGCCACCAGCAAGGTGTCGTTGACGCCGATCTGGTGCGCGGTGGTGGCTTGCAACGAGCTGAACAGCGCGTTGGACGAAGTGTCGGAGCCGGTCAGGAATACGCCCAGCCAACCCAGGAACGGCGAGAAAAATGGAAATGCCGCGCCGGTGGCTGCCAATACCAGGGCCATGGTCGATGACATGCCCGAATAGTTGGTAACAAAGGCGAACGCCAGGACCATGCCGATGGAAAGGATCGGCCAGCGCAGTTCAAAAAGGGTCTCTTTGAAAGTGGTAATACCAGTCTTGACATTGATTTTCAGCACCAGCATGGAAATCAGCGCAGAGAAGAAAATCGCGGTGCCGGTGGCAGAAATCGGATCAAGCTTGAACACGGCCGGAATGGCGGTGGGGTTGATCACGATTGGCGCGACTTTGATCACCATCTGGTCCAGGTGTGGAATAGCGAAGTTGAACACCCAGCTGTACATCGAGCCGCCAGCGGCGAACATCGCCTTGAATGGCTTCAAGGTCCAGATCGTCACCAGCACGGTGAGAATCAGGAAGGGGGACCAGGCCTTGAGAATTTCCCCCAGGCTGTAGGGCGATGCCACGGTGCTGCGAGGCAGTCCGAAACCACCGGCGCTGGCGGTGATGGTTGCGCTGGAGGTGGCGCCGGCAATCTGTGCGCCTGCGGTGCGTTTGGGTTGCCAGACTTTCAGGAACAGCGTCAGGGAAATCAGGCTGGCCAAGGCCGAGGTGATATCCGGCAGTTCCGGGCCGATGAAGTTGGAGGTGAAGTATTGAGTAATGGCGAAGCTCAAGCCTGCCACCAGCGCAGCCGGCCAGGTTTCCCGCACGCCGCGCAGGCCGTCCATCATGAACACCAGCCAGAACGGCACGAACAGCGACAGCAAAGGCAGTTGGCGACCGGTCATGGCGCCGATCTTGAACGCATCGATCCCGGTCACTTGGCCGGCCACGATGATCGGGATGCCCAGCGCGCCGAACGCCACCGGGGCGGTGTTCGCGATCAGGCACAGGCCGGCGGCATACAAGGGGTTGAAGCCCAGGCCGACCAGCAGCGCGGCAGTAATGGCAACTGGCGCTCCGAAGCCGGCGGCGCCTTCCAGGAATGCGCCGAAGCAAAAGCCGATCAACAACACTTGGAGGCGCTGGTCATCGGTAATCGACAGTACCGAACTGCGGATTACCTCGAACTGGCCGCTCTTGACCGTCAGTTTGTAGAGGAAAACGGCGGCGACGATGATCCAGGCGATGGGCCACAGGCCATAGGCAAAACCATAGCCGGCAGCGGCAAAAGCCATGTCCGCAGGCATGCCGAACGCAAAAATCGCCACGGCAATCGCCAGGGCCAACGTGATACTACCGGCCACGTGTCCCTTGAGGCGAAACACTGCCAGGGCCAGGAAGAAAAACACGATGGGAATAACGGCCGCGAGTGCGGACAAGCCGAGGCTGCCGAGCGGGCTGTAGAGCTGTTGCCAGGTTTGCATAATGGGTGGGCCCCTAATTGTTGTTGGTCAGGCACTGGTCAGCGATATTGGGTAATTGGTAATACCAATTTACAAGCGCTGATCGCTAGGGTAAAAGCCTTGGTTGTCGTGTGTCAATTTGCCGCCCTGAAACTTTCGTCGAATAAGCGGTGCAGATAGCATCTGATCCGTTCGAGCAAACCGTTTTTGATGGGTGTGGACTGGGTCCGGATGGGCCAGAATAGAGAGCCCGGCGAGCCGTCGGGATCGTGGAGAGTCGAGTTATGGGGTTTGATCTAATTCGTCAGCGCCGTTTGTCTGACGATATTGTCGAGCGGCTTGAAGGAATGATCCTTGAGGGGACGTTGAAGTCTGGCGAACGGCTGCCGGCCGAACGAACCCTGGCCGAACAGTTCGGCGTATCACGTCCTTCGTTGCGCGAGGCGATCCAGAAGCTGGCGGCCAAGGGTTTGCTAGTCAGTCGCCAGGGCGGCGGTAACTACGTGGTGGAGTCGCTGGGCTCGACGTTCAGCGATCCGCTGCTGCAGCTGTTGGAGAGCAACCCCGAGGCGCAACGGGATCTGTTGGAGTTCCGTCACACGCTGGAGGCTTCCTGTGCTTATTACGCGGCGCAGCGGGCCACGGAAGTAGATCGCGAGCGGCTGACGGCGGCGTTCGAAGCGTTGCAGGATTGCTATTCGCGCCACGAAGAAGTGAGCCGGGCGGAGGAGGGGGCAGCGGATGCGCGGTTCCATCTGGCAATCGCCGAGGCCAGTCATAACGCGGTCTTGCTGCATACCATCCGCGGATTATTCGACCTGCTCAAGCGCAACGTGGTGACCAATATCGGCGGCATGTACAAACAGCGCAGTGAAACCCGCGACATGTTGATCAGCCAGCATCGGGAACTGTACCAGGCGATTATGGACGGCCACGCCGAGCAAGCGCGGGAAGTGTCCAGCCGGCATATTTTGTATGTACAGGAAGTGTTGGAAGAGGTGCGTCAGGAAGTGCAGCGGGTTGCGCGGGCGGAGCGGCGCAAGGGGATCTAGCCAGTTAGTGTTGTTGTGGTTGGGCGATTGCATTCGCGAGCAAGCCCGCTCCCACATGGGATTTATGCCCAATCATCATTGTGTGATCGGCAGGACCAGGTGGGAGCGGGCTTGCTCGCGAATGCGGTCTCAAGGGCGAAAGACTCAGTCTTCCTTGCCCTTGTTGCGCACCGCACGCTGCAGTTCGCGACCGGCGTCGCGTTCGCGTTCGGTATCGCGCTTGTCGTATTCCTTCTTGCCCTTGCCTAGCGCAATCTCGCACTTGATCAAGTGCTTGCTCCAGTACAACGACGTACAGACGCAGGTGTAACCCTTCTGCTGCACAGAGGCGAAGAGCTTTTCCAGCTCGCGCTTGTTGAGCAGCAGCTTGCGCGAGCGCACCGGGTCGGCAATCACGTGGGTGCTGGCGGTGGTCAGCGGCGTGATGTGACTGCCCAGCAGCCAAGCTTCGCCATCCTTGAGCAGCACATAGCTGTCGACCAGTTGCGCCTTGCCGGCACGCAGACTCTTTACTTCCCAGCCGGCCAGGACCATGCCAGCCTCGAAACGCTGTTCGATGAAGTAATCGTGTCGCGCCTTTTTATTTTGCGCGATGGTCCCTGTGGGGTGTTTCTTCTGTTTAGCCATAGGGGCGGCATTATAGGCAGTTGCGTGCGTGTCGGCTACGGTGAAGCTGCATGCTTGAGCACGTTGAGTGAATCCCGGACAATGCGGCCTCTTTTTTGAACGCTTGGGCGTGATCACGATGTCGACAGACAAGGTTTCTGTGCACGGCAGTTGGGCTAGCCGCTGGGTCTTCATACTCGCGGCGACCGGTTCGGCCGTGGGGCTGGGTAGTATCTGGAAGTTTCCGTACATGGTCGGCGTCTACGGTGGCGGCGCCTTCGTACTGATGTTCCTGGCCTGCATCGCACTCATCGGCGCGCCAGTGATGCTGGCCGAAACCCTGATCGGTCGCCGCGCCCGACAAAGCCCGGCCAATGCCCTGAAGGTCCTGGCACTGGAGGCGGGGCATTCAACCAAGTGGTCGTGGGGCGCCTTCGCCGGGATGATCACGGCGCTGCTGATCCTTTCTTTCTATAGCGTGGTCGGCGGTTGGTCGCTGGACTACATCATCGACATGGGGCGCGGGGATTTCCAGGGCGCCACGCCGGACCAGGTGGGCGCCTACTTCGGTAATGTGATCGCCGATCCTTGGCGGCTCACCCTCTGGCATACGATTTTCATGGTGCTTTCCGCCGTGGTGATTGCCCGGGGCGTCGTCGCCGGGCTTGAACGCAGCTTGCGGATCATGATGCCGTTGCTGTTCGTGATGATCCTGGTGCTGCTGGGATACAGCATGACCACCGGGCATTTCATGGAAGGCGTGCATTTCATGTTCGATTTCCAGCCGGAAAAAGTCCTGGACGGTCTGTTGCCGGCGATGGGGCATGCGTTTTTCTCACTGAGCGTCGGGGTTGGCTCGATCATGATCTATGGCGCCTACATGCCCAAGAACGCGTCCCTCACGCGGACCGTGGTCGGTGTCGCGCTGCTGGATACGTTCGTGTCGCTGCTGGCGGGCGTGGCATTGTTTCCGATTGTGTTTGCCGCCGGCCTGAACCCCAGCGAAGGGCCCGGGTTGATGTTTGTCAGTCTGCCTTTTGCCTTTGGCAGCATGGCGTTCGGCCAAGTGATGGGCGTTGTGTTTTTCGTCCTGGTGGCCATCGCGGCCTGGAGTTCGGCCATCTCCCTGCTGGAGCCCATGGTGGCTTATCTGGTTGAGCGGACCCGGCTCAGCCGCGCCTGGGTGACGTTCTGGCTGGCCTTTACCTGCTGGTTTGTGGGGCTAGGCACGGTGTTTTCCTTCAATATATGGAAGCAGGCGAAGTTTTTCGTGAACGAAGACGGCCTGTTCCGTCTCTACCAGTGGGGCGCAACCGGAGGTCTGGATTTCTTCGGCGTGATTGATTTCTTCACATCACGGATCATGCTGCCATTAGGAGGTATGTGTTTCGTGGTGTTTGCGGGGTGGATCATGGGGCGTGAGGCGGTGCGTGATGAATTGTCGCTGCGTAGCCCGGTATTGTTCGCCTTGAGCCTGTTCTTGATGCGCTATGTGGCGCCCATCGGCATTCTCGTAGTGTTTGCCGCCCAGCTGTGGAAGTGACGCTTACATGACGACACATATTCAACGCTCGGCCTTGCTGCCTTATCCGGCGCAGGCGCTATACGACCTGGTCAACGATGTGGCGAGTTATCCGCAATTCTTGCCCTGGTGTTCCTCCGCCGAAGTGCTGGAGAGCTCTGATACCCATATGCGCGCCAGCCTCAATATTGCCAAGGGAGGGTTGAGTCAGCGCTTCGTCACGCGTAATACCCTGGTGCCGGGGCAGTCCATCGAAATGAATCTGGAAGAGGGGCCTTTCAATCAGCTCCACGGCGTCTGGGTATTCAAGCCGCTGGGTGAGAAAGCCTGCAAGATCAGCCTGGATCTGTCGTTTGATTATGCCGGCCCACTGGTGCGAGCCACGCTGGGGCCGCTGTTCAATCAGGCGGCCAATACTCTGGTCGACGCCTTTTGCCAGCGCGCCAAACAGAATGCCGAGCTCAAGCGTTGATTGAAATCGAAGTGGTATACGCCAGCGTTGAGCGCCAGGTCTTGCGTGCGTTTGCAGTGCAGGAAGGCACGACTGTTCGCGCAGCGCTGCTGGCTTCGGGGATTGCGGAAGCGTTCCCCGAGCTGGATCTGGCGACATGCCCGGTCGGGATTTTTGGCAAGGTGGTAGCCGATCCGGATCGTCAGGTCGTGCAGGCAGCTGATCGGCTGGAAATCTATCGGCCATTGCTGGCTGATCCGAAAGAAATTCGTCGTCTGCGCGCGGCCAAAGCGGCTCAAGCGCGCCAATAGTTGGCTTCGAATCGCAGGCAATAAAAAACCCGGCATGCCGGGTTTTTTTATGTCGCGATTTATTGCGGTGACGTGTCCAGGGGTTCTGGAGTTGGGACAGGTACGGTCTCGACCTTGTCCACATCCTTCTGGATCTGGTCCAGCAACGAACCTGGCTTGGTCGGTTTTTCCGGCTTGGGCTTCTCGGCGTTCTGGGTCGGATCGGTGACAGTCGTGCCACTGTCCTTGCCCATGATGGCCTCGTCGCGGCTCACGCCAGGCATGAAATCGCCCGACAGGCTGACGAGTTGGTCATTGGGGCTAAAGATAACGCTGATGCGCTCCTGTTGCCGCTCACCGCCGCCAGGCTGCAAGCTGTACAGATAATCCCAGCGATCGGCATGGAACGTGTCGGTCAGCAGAGGATTGCCCATGATAAACCGTACTTGCCGACGGGTCATTCCCGGGCGTAACTGGTCTATCATGTCCTGCGTGACGACATTGCCCTGCTGGATGTCGATTTTGTAAACCCCGGGGAATGAACAACCGGCGAGTGCGAGCAGTCCCACAAAGGTGAAACTGGTTAGCAAGAGCTTGGTGTTTTGCATCGGTGGGCGACTTCCACTATCTTGGCTGGGACAACGTAAACGCCGATCATACCCGCAATAAGAGAAGCTGCGAAGCAGCATCGCGAGAAAGCTGACCATGGTTGAAAATAGCGAACTACGCAAAGCCGGCCTCAAAGTGACCCTGCCACGGGTCAAGATTCTACAAATGCTCGATTCGGCAGAGCAGCGTCACATGAGTGCCGAAGACGTCTACAAGGCGCTTATGGAGGCTGGCGAGGACGTTGGTCTGGCCACGGTTTACCGTGTCCTGACCCAGTTCGAGGCTGCGGGTCTTGTGGCTCGTCATAATTTCGATGGCGGTCATGCGGTCTTTGAACTGGCGGACGGGGAACATCACGACCACATGGTGGACGTGGAAAGCCGTGAGGTTATCGAGTTCTTCAGTCCCGAAATCGAGAAGCTGCAAAAGGATATTGCTCAAGAGCATGGTTTCGAGCTGATCGATCACCATCTCGTCTTGCATGTACGCAAGAAGAAGTAAGCACGCCGCGCGAGCCATAAGCTCTCAAAACGAAAGAAGGCGACCCCAGGGTCGCCTTCTTGCCATACGGCGTTCCTCAGGCTTTCGCCGCGACAACCATTTTCCTGGCATGGGCCAGGGATTCCTTGGTGAGGTCGATGCCTCCCAGCATTCTCGCCACTTCCTCCACGCGCTCGTTTTTATTGAGCTTGGACACTGCGGTACGTGTGGCATCCTCGCCGCGGACCTTGTGCACAAATAGATGCTGGTGTCCCTGGGCCGCGACCTGGGGCAGGTGGGTGACCGTCAGCACCTGGCCGCGCTCCCCGAGTCGGCGCAGCAATTGGCCGACAATTTCCGCCGTTGGTCCCCCAATGCCCACGTCTACTTCATCGAATACCAGCGTCGGTACGCGCGAGGTCTGCGCCGTGATGACCTGGATGGCCAGGCTGATCCGTGACAGTTCGCCGCCGGACGCAACTTTCGCCAGTGCCTTGAGTGGTTGCCCGGGGTTGGCACTGACCAGCAATTCCACCTGCTCCAACCCATTGGGTTGAAGGTCATCGCTACTGTTGGGGCGCAGTTCGATGGTGAAGCGGCCACCTGGCATGCCCAGCCGCTGGATTTCCTGCTCCACGGCATTGGCCAGCCCTGTCGCGGCCTGCTTTCGCAGTTCGCTGAGCTGTTGGGCCTTTTCTTGATAATGACGCGCATAGGAAGCCAATTCGTCCCCCAGGCGTTCGATGGATTCATCGTTGGCGTTCAGGGTTTCCAGTTCATCCAGCAAGCGCTGCTGGAGTTCCGCCACTTCGGTTGGCTGGACGCGGTGCTTGCGCGCCAGCGTATAGATAGTGTCCAGGCGTTCTTCCAGGTATTGCAGGCGTGCCGGGTCGGCATCGAAGTGATCGAGAAAGCGGTTCAGTTCGCCCACCGCTTCTTCGACCTGGATCTGTGCGCTTGTCAGCAGGTTCGTGGCTTCGCTCAGTGCGCCCACCGAATTGTTCACGCTGGAAAGCCGGTTCAAGCTCGCCGTCAGCGCGTTGAGCACGTTCCCTGAATCGTTCTCGCTGCATTGCTCGACCACCTGGCGGCAAATGCCCAGCAGGGTTTCGGCATTGGTCAGGTTCTTGTGTTCCTGCTCCAGCTCCTCCAGTTCATTTTCACCCAGGGCCAGGTTCTCCAACTCTTCGAGCTGATAGCTCAGCAATTGATGGCGGGCGCGCTGCTCGTCGCCTGAATTGGAGAGTCGGTCCAGCTCCTGTCGTGTCTGGCGCCAGCGCTGGGCGGCCAGTTGAACCTGGCGGGCCAGGTCGGTGGCTGCGGCGTATTCATCGAGCAGGCGGCGGTGGGTATCGGTCTTGAGCAGGGATTGATGCTCGTGCTGGCTGTGGATGTCGATCAACAGTTCGCCGAGGGCCTTGAGGTCGCCCAATGGGCAAGGCGTACCGTTGATGTAGCCCCGCGAGCGGCCTTCGGCGGTGATGACCCGGCGCAGGATGCACAGGCCGTCGGTGTCCAGGTCGCGCTCGGCGAGCCAGGTGCTGGCTTCGGGAATGTCGACCAGGTCGAACGTCGCCAGGATGTCGGCCTTGTCCGCTCCGGGGCGCACCACGCCACTGTCTGCGCGATCGCCCAGCGTCAGGCCCAGGGCATCCAGCATGATGGATTTACCAGCACCGGTTTCGCCGGTAATCACGCTCATGCCCCGATCGAGCTCGAGGTCGAGATGCTCGACGATGGCGTAGTTGTGTACGGACAGGTGCACCAGCATGAGGCCGCTCCCAGATGTTAGGTCTGGTTATTTATACAGTGTTTTGTTTCCGGCTGACAATGCCTGGGCTTAGCTCGATTTGCTTGGCTGGGCGACTTTCTTAGCGCTGGAAGGAATGGCTTTGTAACTGTCTTTTGTAGGGTTAATTCGTCGGACGGCCCTTGAAGCTCGAAAACCTGGCCCCATATACCGGGGCAGAAGCGCGAGTCGAGCTCGCGGACGAAGTTGAAAGGAGAAATCTCTATGGCTGACGAACAGACGCAGGACACGCAAAATCTAGACGCCAATCAGGCTTCCCAGGATTCGGGTGAAGATCTGACGGCACGTGTACAAGTGCTCGAAGAGCAGCTGGCCGGTGCACAGGATCAGGCGTTGCGTGTAGCCGCCGACCTGCAGAATGTCCGCCGCCGCGCCGAGCAGGATGTGGAAAAAGCCCATAAGTTTGCTCTTGAGCGTTTCGCAGGCGACCTGCTGCCGATCATCGACAGTTTGGAGCGCGGCTTGGAATTGTCCAATCCGGACGACGAAAACATTCGCCCAATGCGTGAAGGCATCGAGCTGACCCTGAAAATGTTCCAGGACACGCTCAAGCGTTATCAGCTCGAAGCCATTGATCCACACGGCGAACCCTTCAATGCCGAGCACCACCAGGCCATGGCGATGCAAGAAAGCGCCGATGTCGAGCCAAACAGCGTCCTGAAGGTTTTCCAGAAGGGCTATCTGCTCAACGGCCGCCTGCTGCGCCCGGCCATGGTTGTGGTCAGCAAGGCGCCGGCACCCGTTTCGCCTTCTATTGACGAGCAGGCTTGAAATCGGTCGTAGCGACCCCATCTATATGTCAAGCGTTTAAGTGCTACCGCAGTTAGCCACCACTGCTGCGGCAACAAAATCCAAGTTCCGGGAGAGTTAACATGGGCAAGATTATCGGCATCGACCTGGGGACCACCAACTCGTGCGTCTCCGTGCTGGAAAACGGCAAGGCCAAAGTGATTGAAAACGCTGAAGGCGCGCGCACCACGCCGTCGATCATCGCGTACGCCAACGATGGCGAAATTCTGGTTGGCCAGTCGGCCAAGCGTCAGGCAGTGACCAATCCGCATAACACCCTGTACGCGGTGAAGCGTCTGATCGGTCGCAAGTTCGACGAAGAAGTCGTGCAGAAAGACATCAAGATGGTGCCTTACAAGATCGCCAAGGCTGACAACGGCGACGCTTGGGTTGAAGTGAACGGCCAGAAAATGGCTCCGCCACAGATTTCGGCCGAAATCCTCAAGAAAATGAAGAAGACCGCCGAAGATTACCTCGGCGAAGCGGTGACTGAAGCGGTCATTACTGTTCCAGCCTACTTCAACGACAGCCAGCGCCAGGCGACCAAAGACGCCGGCCGCATCGCGGGCCTGGACGTAAAACGTATCATCAACGAACCAACCGCAGCCGCTCTGGCCTACGGTATGGACAAGGCCAAGGGCGATCACACCGTGATCGTTTACGACTTGGGTGGCGGTACCTTCGACGTCTCCGTGATCGAAATCGCTGAAGTCGATGGCGAGCACCAGTTCGAAGTGTTGGCGACCAACGGCGACACGTTCCTCGGCGGTGAAGACTTCGACATCCGCCTGATCGACTACCTCGTCGACGAATTCAAGAAAGAAAGCGGCATGAACCTCAAGGGCGATCCGCTGGCCATGCAGCGCCTGAAAGAAGCCGCTGAAAAAGCCAAGATCGAACTGTCCTCGAGCCAGTCGACCGACGTGAATCTGCCGTACATCACCGCGGACGCCACCGGTCCTAAGCATTTGAACGTGAAAATCTCCCGCGCCAAGCTCGAAGCGCTGGTGGAAGACCTGGTTCAACGCACCATCGAACCTTGCCGTATCGCGATGAAGGACGCCGGTATCGACGTTGGCTCGATCAACGACGTGATCCTGGTCGGCGGCCAGACCCGTATGCCGCTGGTTCAGAAGTTGGTCACTGATTTCTTCGGTAAAGAAGCCCGTAAGGACGTGAACCCGGACGAAGCCGTTGCCATGGGTGCTGCCATCCAGGGCGCCGTCCTGGCCGGTGACGTGAAGGACGTTCTGCTGCTCGACGTCAGCCCGCTGACCCTGGGTATCGAAACCATGGGGGGCGTGATGACCGCGCTGATCGAGAAAAACACCACGATTCCTACCAAGAAATCCCAGGTGTTCTCGACTGCCGACGACAACCAGGGCGCCGTGACCATTCACGTGCTGCAAGGCGAGCGCAAGCAGGCTGCCCAGAACAAATCCCTGGGCAAGTTCGACCTGGCCGAGATTCCACCAGCCCCACGTGGTGTGCCACAGATCGAAGTGACCTTCGACATCGACGCCAACGGCATCCTGCACGTCGGCGCGAAAGACAAGGCCACTGGCAAGACCCAGTCGATTGTGATCAAGGCCAACTCCGGCCTGTCCGAGGAAGAAATTCAGCAGATGGTTCGCGATGCTGAAGTCAACGCCGAAGAAGACCGCAAGTTCGAAGAGCTGGCCAGCGCCCGCAACCAAGGCGATGCCCTGGTGCACTCGACCCGCAAGATGGTCGCCGATGCTGGCGAAAAAGTGACTGCGGAAGAGAAGACTGCCATCGAAGCCGCCGTGGTTGCCCTGGAAGCTGCCGTCAAGGGCGACGACAAGGCTGCCATCGAAGCGAAGATCGAAGAGCTGTCCAAGGTCTCCGCGCCAGTGGCTCAGAAGATGTATGCCGAGCAGGCGCAGCCCGCTGAAGGCGCAGCTGCCCAGGGCGAATCGGCCGAAAAAGCCGACGACGTCGTTGACGCTGAGTTCGAAGAAGTGAAAGACCACAAGTAACGCTTGTTGGTCGGCCGGTTGACTGCATTTGTGCGGTGGCTGGTAGGATGTCGCCGCGCGGGAGCTTGCTCCCGCGTTGGCGTGTCTGGAGCCAGAGAATTTTTACAGCATGCGACAGTGTTCGGATGCTGGCGGTGTGATCGGGAATGCTCCTGCTTTCCGGCGACAGGCACCGCGTTTTGGCCGGGGCCCTGGCTGAAAAATTAAAGACCAGGATCGTTGAATTGACGTGAGTTGGGTCCGGGCCTGTATTGGGGCTCAACGAGTTTGGCAAGGTTCAGGAGAGGTTTGCCGGACGTCCTATAAGAGTGCAAAGACTAATGGCAAAGCGTGATTTTTACGAAGTGTTGGGTGTCGAGCGGGGGGCCAGCGAGGCAGACCTGAAAAAGGCCTATCGTCGCTTGGCGATGAAGCACCACCCGGACCGTAATCCCGGCGATAAAGCGTCGGAAGAGATGTTCAAGGAGGCCAACGAGGCCTACGAAGTGCTCTCTGATTCGAGCAAGCGTGCGGCTTACGACCAGTATGGTCACGCCGGCGTCGACCCAAGCATGGGTGGCGGTGGTGCCGGTTTCGGTGGCCAGAATTTCTCCGATATTTTCGGCGACGTGTTCAGCGATTTCTTCGGTGGCGGTCGCGGCGGCGCCCGTGGCGGTGCCCAGCGTGGCAGCGACTTGCGCTATACGTTGGAGCTGAATCTGGAAGAAGCGGTGCGCGGTACCACCGTCAATATCCGTGTTCCGACGCTGGTCAACTGCAAGCCGTGCGACGGCTCGGGCGCCAAGAAAGGCTCCTCGCCTGTGACATGCCCAACCTGCGGCGGCATCGGTCAGGTGCGCATGCAGCAGGGCTTCTTCTCGGTGCAGCAGACCTGCCCGCGTTGCCATGGCCAGGGCAAGATCATTTCCGACCCGTGCGACTCCTGCCACGGCGAAGGGCGTGTCGAAGAGTACAAGACCCTGTCGGTGAAAGTGCCGGCCGGTGTCGATACCGGTGATCGTATCCGCCTGTCCGGCGAAGGCGAGGCGGGCGCTCAGGGCGGCCCGACCGGTGATCTGTACGTGGTTATCAACGTGCGTGAGCACGCGATTTTCCAGCGCGACGGCAAGCATCTGTTCTGCGAAGTGCCGATCAGTTTTGTCGACGCAGCCTTGGGTGGCGAGCTTGAGATTCCGACTCTCGATGGTCGCGTCAAGCTGAAGATCCCCGAGGGTACGCAAACCGGCAAGCAGTTCCGGATTCGTGGCAAAGGCGTTGCGCCAGTGCGCGGCGGCGGTGCGGGCGACCTGATGTGCCGCGTGGCGGTGGAGACTCCGGTGAATCTGAGCCGACGCCAGCGTGAATTGCTGGAGGAGTTCCGTAGTTCGTTGGCGGATGACAACAGTCATTCTCCGAAAACCACCGGTTGGTTCGAAGGCGTGAAGCGCTTCTTCGGCGATCTGTAAGGAGCTCACATGCGACGTATAGCTGTGATGGGCGCTGCGGGGCGCATGGGCAAGGCGTTGGTCGAGGCGGTGCAGCAGCGTTCGCCGCTCTCCGGCCTGACGGCGGCCATCGTTCGGCCCGACAGTACGCTGGTGGGCGCTGATGCCGGCGAGCTGGCCTCGCTCGGTCGTATCGGCGTGCCGATGTCCGGTGGCCTGGACAAAGTGCTCGATGAGTTTGATGTCCTGATCGATTTCACTCTGCCGGAAGTGATGCTGAAGAACCTCGCCATCTGCCGCAAGAACGGCAAGGCCATGGTGATCGGCACCACGGGACTGGACGCTGCGCAAAAGCAGTTGTTGGCCGAGGCTGGCAAAGACATTCCGATCGTGTTCGCGGCGAACTTCAGCGTGGGTGTGAACCTGTCGCTGAAGTTGCTGGACATGGCGGCCCGAGTCCTGGGCGACGATGCGGACATCGAAATCATCGAGGCACATCACCGGCACAAGATCGACGCGCCTTCGGGAACGGCCCTGCGCATGGGTGAAGTGATTGCCGATGCGCTGGGGCGCGACTTGCAAGAAGTGGCCGTCTACGGACGTCAAGGGCACACCGGTGCCCGTGAGCGCGACACCATCGGTTTTGCGACCGTGCGCGGTGGCGACGTGGTGGGCGATCACACCGTGCTGTTCGCCACTGAAGGCGAGCGACTGGAGATCACCCATAAGGCTTCCAGCCGGATGACCTTTGCCAAGGGCGCTGTACGTGCCGCGCTGTGGCTGGACGGCCGCGAGCCTGGTTTGTACGACATGCAGGACGTGCTCGACCTGCGTTAATGCTCCTTTGGAATGGGGTTCAGGTTATACTGCGCCCCGTTTTAAACCGCTTCGCGACGGCCTGTCGCATTCCCCTGCCTTTAAGGCTCATTAGCGGTGGACCAAAAAAGCCTTTTTCTGTAAGCTACAGCTTTAGTGTGTCCACTAAAAGCGCGCAGAATAATTCAGTGAAGAAGCGGGGTGACGTGTCCATACGTCACTCCGCTTTTTTACAACCTGCGATCGCCCTTTCAGGCTTTATTTACGGGAGGTCTTCTTGACTAAGCCAGCCATACTCGCCCTTGCTGATGGCAGCATTTTTCGCGGCGAAGCCATTGGAGCCGACGGTCAGACCGTTGGTGAGGTGGTGTTTAACACCGCAATGACCGGCTATCAGGAAATTCTTACCGATCCTTCCTACGCCCAACAAATCGTTACCCTGACTTATCCGCACATCGGCAACACCGGTACCACGCCGGAAGACGCCGAGTCTGATCGTGTCTGGTCCGCCGGCCTGGTCATCCGTGACCTGCCGCTGGTAGCGAGCAACTGGCGTAACACGATGTCCCTGTCCGATTACCTGAAAGCCAACAACGTCGTGGCGATCGCCGGTATCGACACCCGTCGCCTGACTCGCATCCTGCGGGAAAAAGGCGCGCAAAACGGCTGCATCATGGCCGGCGACAATATTTCCGAAGAAGCGGCCATCGCTGCGGCGCAAGGCTTCCCAGGCCTCAAGGGCATGGACCTGGCGAAAGTCGTCAGCACCAAGAAACAGTACGAGTGGCGCTCCACGGTCTGGGATCTGAAAACCGACAGTCACGCGACCATCGAAGCTTCCGAGCTGCCGTACCACGTGGTTGCCTATGACTACGGCGTCAAGCTGAACATCCTGCGCATGCTGGTCGAGCGCGGTTGCCGCGTGACCGTGGTGCCGGCCCAAACCCCAGCCGTTGATGTCCTGGCCCTCAAGCCCGACGGCGTGTTCCTGTCCAACGGCCCGGGCGACCCGGAGCCTTGCGACTACGCGATCCAGGCGATCAAGGACGTGCTGGAAACCGAGATCCCGGTATTCGGCATCTGCCTCGGCCACCAGTTGCTGGCCCTCGCTTCGGGCGCCAAGACCCTGAAAATGGGGCATGGTCACCATGGTGCCAACCACCCGGTGCAGGACCTTGACACAGGCGTGGTGATGATCACCAGCCAGAACCACGGTTTCGCCGTGGATGAAGCGACCTTGCCGGCCAACGTGCGTGCGATCCACAAATCGCTGTTCGACGGCACGCTGCAAGGCATCGAGCGTACCGACAAGAGCGCGTTCAGCTTCCAGGGCCACCCTGAAGCCAGCCCGGGCCCGAACGATGTGGCGCCGCTGTTCGATCGCTTCATCAACGAGATGGCCAAGCGACGCTGACCGCGTGAAGCCTGAGGGCGGCCCCGAATTCGGCGGCCCCCTCAGGCGCTTCAAAGATTGTTCGACGGCCTAGCCGACTGACCTGCGGATTTGAGTGACAAACCCATGCCAAAACGTACAGACATAAAAAGCATCCTGATTCTCGGCGCTGGCCCGATCGTGATCGGCCAGGCCTGCGAATTCGACTACTCCGGCGCCCAGGCCTGCAAAGCCCTGCGCGAAGAGGGCTACCGCGTCATCCTGGTGAACTCCAATCCGGCCACCATCATGACCGACCCGGCCATGGCCGACGCCACCTACATCGAGCCGATCAAGTGGCAGACCGTTGCCAAGATCATCGAGAAGGAGCGTCCGGACGCGCTGCTGCCGACCATGGGTGGCCAGACCGCGCTGAACTGTGCCCTGGACCTGGAGCGCGAAGGCGTCCTGGAGAAGTTCGGTGTGGAAATGATCGGCGCCAATGCCGACACCATCGACAAGGCCGAAGACCGTTCGCGTTTCGACAAGGCGATGAAATCCATCGGCCTGGACTGCCCGCGCTCGGGCATCGCCCATAGCATGGAAGAAGCCAACGCCGTCCTGGAACGCCTCGGCTTCCCATGCATCATCCGTCCGTCCTTCACCATGGGCGGAACCGGCGGTGGCATCGCCTACAACCGTGAAGAATTCGAAGAAATCTGCGCCCGCGGTCTCGACTTGTCGCCGACCAAGGAGCTGCTGATCGACGAATCGCTGATCGGCTGGAAAGAATACGAAATGGAAGTTGTCCGCGACAAAAAGGACAACTGCATCATCGTCTGCTCCATCGAAAACTTCGACCCGATGGGCGTACACACCGGCGACTCGATCACGGTCGCACCGGCCCAGACCCTGACGGACAAGGAATACCAGATCCTGCGCAACGCCTCCCTGGCGGTACTGCGTGAGATCGGCGTGGAAACCGGCGGCTCCAACGTCCAGTTCGGCATCTGCCCGAACACTGGCCGCATGGTGGTCATCGAGATGAACCCGCGGGTATCCCGCTCGTCGGCCCTGGCATCCAAGGCCACCGGCTTCCCGATTGCCAAGGTCGCCGCCAAGCTGGCCGTGGGCTACACCCTGGACGAGCTGTCGAACGACATCACCGGCGGCAAGACCCCGGCGTCCTTCGAACCGTCCATCGACTACGTCGTTACCAAGCTGCCACGTTTCGCCTTCGAGAAATTCGCCAAGGCCGACGCACGCCTGACTACCCAGATGAAATCGGTGGGTGAAGTCATGGCTATCGGCCGGACCTTCCAGGAGTCCCTGCAGAAGGCCCTTCGCGGTCTGGAAGTGGGTGTCTGCGGCCTCGATCCGAAGCTTGACCTGAACGATCCTGAAAGCATGAGCGTGCTCAAGCGCGAGCTGACTGTGCCGGGCGCCGAGCGCATCTGGTACGTGGCTGACGCTTTCCGTGCCGGCATGACCGTCGAGCAGATATTCAGCATGAACATGATCGACCCTTGGTTCCTGGTGCAGATCGAAGATCTGATCAAGGAAGAAGAGAAGGTCAAGACCCTGGGCATGTCCAGCATCGACCACGACATGATGTTCCGCCTCAAGCGCAAGGGCTTCTCCGACATGCGCCTGGCCAAGCTGCTGGGTGTGACCGAGAAGAGCCTGCGCACTCATCGTCACAAGCTGGAAGTGTTCCCGGTCTACAAGCGCGTCGATACCTGTGCGGCCGAGTTCGCCACCGACACGGCTTACCTGTACTCCACGTACGAAGAAGAGTGCGAAGCCGCGCCATCGACTCGCGACAAGATCATGATCCTGGGCGGCGGTCCTAACCGGATCGGCCAAGGTATCGAGTTCGATTACTGCTGCGTTCACGCTGCGCTGGCGCTGCGCGACGACGGGTACGAGACCATCATGGTCAACTGCAACCCGGAAACCGTGTCCACCGACTACGATACTTCCGACCGCCTGTACTTCGAGCCGGTGACCCTGGAAGACGTGCTGGAAATCGTCCGCGTCGAGAAGCCCAAAGGCGTGATCGTCCAGTATGGCGGCCAGACCCCTCTGAAACTGGCTCGGGCCCTTGAAGCCGCCGGCGTACCGATCATCGGTACCAGTCCGGATTCGATCGACCGTGCCGAAGACCGTGAGCGCTTCCAGCAGATGGTCGAGCGCCTGAACCTGCGTCAGCCGCCAAACGCCACAGTGCGCAGCGAAGATGAAGCGATTCGTGCTGCCGCCAAGATCGGTTACCCGCTGGTGGTGCGTCCGTCCTACGTGCTGGGCGGTCGTGCGATGGAAATCGTCTACCAGGAAGACGAGCTCAAGCGTTACCTGCGCGAAGCCGTTCAAGTTTCCAACGACAGCCCGGTGCTGCTGGATCACTTCCTCAACTGCGCCATCGAAATGGACGTGGATGCGGTTTGCGACGGCAAGGACGTGGTGATCGGCGCGATCATGCAGCATATCGAACAAGCCGGTGTGCACTCCGGTGACTCCGCCTGCTCGCTGCCGCCTTATTCGTTGCCAGCGCACATCCAGGACGAGATGCGTGAGCAGGTCAAGAAAATGGCCCTGGAACTGGGCGTTATCGGCCTGATGAACGTGCAGCTGGCCTTGCAGGGCGAAGACATCTACGTCATCGAGGTCAACCCGCGCGCTTCCCGGACCGTGCCGTTCGTCTCCAAGTGCATCGGTGTTTCCCTGGCGATGATCGCGGCGCGCGTCATGGCTGGCAAAACCTTGAAAGAGCTGAATTTCACCAAGGAAATCATTCCGAATTTCTACAGTGTGAAAGAGGCAGTGTTCCCATTCGCCAAGTTCCCTGGGGTGGACCCGATCCTCGGCCCGGAAATGAAATCCACCGGCGAAGTGATGGGCGTGGGCGATACCTTCGGCGAAGCCTTCGCGAAAGCCCAGATGGGCGCCAGCGAAGTGCTGCCGACCGGCGGCACCGCGTTCATCAGCGTGCGTGATGACGACAAGCCACTGGTTGCAGGCGTGGCCCGTGATCTGATCAACTTGGGCTTCGAAGTGGTCGCTACGGCCGGGACTGCCAAGCTGATCGAAGCGGCAGGCCTGAAAGTGCGCCGCGTGAACAAGGTGACCGAGGGGCGTCCGCACGTGGTCGACATGATCAAGAATGACGAAGTCACCTTGATCATCAACACCACCGAAGGTCGTCAGTCGATCGCCGATTCCTACTCCATTCGTCGCAATGCGCTGCAGCACAAGATCTACTGCACCACGACCATTGCTGCGGGCGAAGCGATCTGCGAAGCGCTCAAGTTCGGCCCAGAGAAGACCGTCCGTCGCTTGCAGGATCTACATGCAGGATTGAAGGCATGAGCATAACCAAGTACCCGATGACTGTTCAGGGCGCAAAGGCCCTGGAAGAGGAACACGCCCACCTGACCAAGGTCGTTCGTCCGAAGCTCAGCCAGGACATCGGCACGGCCCGGGAATTGGGCGATCTGAAGGAAAACGCCGAATACCATGCTGCTCGCGAGCAGCAGGGTATGGTCGAGGCGCGTATCCGGGATATCGAGGGCCGCATGCAGAATGCGGTCGTCATCGATGTCACGACTATCCCGCACACCGGCAAGGTGATATTTGGCACTACTGTGGAAATCGCCAACGTCGAGACCGATGAAAGCGTCACTTACCAGATCGTTGGCGAGGACGAGGCAGACATCAAGCTTGGCAAGATTTCCGTCGGTTCGCCCATTGCTCGCGCCTTGATTGCCAAGGAAGAGGGTGATGTGGTGGCTGTGAAGACGCCCAGCGGTGTCATCGAGTATGAGATTGTCGAAGTCCGTCACATCTGAGCGAAGGCGCCCGCTGCGAGCCGGCGCCATGATCTGGCAGCTCACCCAGATGTTGTGGGTGGGCGGCGTCTGGTTGCTGCACATCGGTTTGCTGCCGGTATTGGGTCAAGTCGGCCTGGCACCGCTGCTTATCGACGAAATCGCGAGCATGCTGACGGCATTGCTGGTGGGGTTCTCGGCAGCGTGCGTGATGTTTCAGGCTTTGGTGCTGGTTCAGGCCGAGGGCCCAGCCAGTCTATGGCGTGACATTCGTGGGCAGTTGCTGCTCATGTCGTTGTACGCGTGCGGGATGTACTTTGTAGTACGTTTCGGTTGGCCAGATGCAAGCCAGTGGCAGGCATTCAGTTACCTGGTGCTGGGTTTTTCCGGGTTGGTGCTGGTATTGCAACCGGTTCCTGGATGGAGCGGCAGGGTGTGCAGCGCACACCCTTGACCCTTGGTATCACTTGAAGCGGTGAACGTTCGACAGTTGCTTGTTGACGCTGAAATTCTTGCGATAAATCAGCGCCATCTTGCCGATGACCTGCACGAGGTCTGCCTTGCCGGTCTTGCACAGTTCGGCAACGGCAGCCAGGCGGGCTTCGCGGTCGAGGATGTTGAGCTTGATCTTGATCAGCTCATGATCGCCCAAGGCGCGTTCCAGTTCGGCGAGAACACCTTCAGTCAAACCGTTGTCAGCCACAGTCAAAACCGGTTTCAGATGGTGGCCAATGGATTTGTATTGTTTCTTCTGCTCTTGAGTGAGCGGCATAATCTGACCCCTGCGTCTGATCTTGTAAAAAGCGGCGGCCAGTTTACCCGAGCGAGTACGGGACCGCCCACTTAATCATGACTCGTTTTATTTTTGAGGTGGCCCGTGGCCCGTTCCAAGACAAGTCTTAAATGGCTGCAAGAGCATTTCAACGACCCATTCGTGAAAATGGCGCAAAAAGACGGGTATCGTTCCCGTGCCAGCTACAAGCTGCTGGAGATTCAGGAAAGAGACCGTTTGATCCGTCCAGGCATGAGCGTGATCGACTTGGGCGCCGCCCCGGGTGGCTGGTCCCAAGTGACCAGTCGTCTGATTGGTGGGCAAGGCACACTGATCGCTTCCGATATCTTGGAAATGGACAGCATCCCGGATGTGACCTTCATTCAGGGCGACTTTACCGAGGACGCCGTACTGGCGCAGATCCTTGAAGCGGTTGGAAAAAACGAGGTGGACCTTGTGATTTCCGATATGGCCCCCAATATGAGTGGACTGGCATCTGTTGATATGCCGCGATCAATGTTCCTGTGCGAGTTGGCACTGGATCTTGCGACTCGGGTGTTGAAGCCAGGTGGTGATTTTTTGATCAAGGTCTTCCAGGGTGAAGGCTTCGACGAATACCACAAGAGCGTGCGCAAGCAGTTCGAGAAGGTCACGACACGCAAGCCGAAATCATCGCGTGATCGCTCCCGTGAGCAGTACCTGCTGGGCCGTGGTTTCCGTGGTCGCAGTGAGGAATAAGAGGTTTTTCGACCGGAGCGATAGGTTTTTCGTATTTCGTCCCGTGAGCATTAGCGAATATTGTGTAGAAAGTGTTTCACAAAGGGTTACAGACGGCGCCTGCCAGAGTCGTAGGTAATGTAGTAAGTTAGGCCGGTGAATATCATGCGAAGCGCGCGCCAGTAGCGGAGCTTGCTTCAGAGGGTAGTTAATTGAACGATATGGCAAAGAATCTGATCCTGTGGTTGATCATCGCCGCTGTCCTTGTGACCGTGATGAACAACTTCTCCAGCCCTAACGAGCCGCAGACCCTCAACTATTCCGACTTCATCCAGCAGGTCAAGGATGGCAAGGTCGAGCGCGTAGCCGTTGATGGCTATGTGATCACCGGCAAGCGCACCGATGGCGACAACTTCAAGACCATTCGTCCGGCAATCCAGGACAATGGCCTGATCGGTGACCTGGTGGACAACCACGTCGTGGTCGAAGGCAAGCAACCCGAACAGCAAAGCATCTGGACCCAGCTCCTGGTCGCCAGCTTCCCGATCCTCGTCATCATTGCCGTGTTCATGTTCTTCATGCGCCAGATGCAGGGCGGCGGCGGAGGCAAGGGTGGGCCGATGAGCTTCGGCAAGAGCAAGGCGCGGCTACTATCGGAAGATCAGGTGAAGACTACCCTGGCCGACGTCGCAGGCTGCGACGAAGCCAAGGAAGAAGTCGGCGAGCTGGTTGAATTCCTCCGTGATCCGGGCAAGTTCCAGCGCCTGGGTGGCCGCATTCCTCGTGGCGTGCTGATGGTAGGCCCACCGGGTACCGGTAAGACCCTGCTGGCCAAGGCGATTGCTGGTGAAGCCAAGGTGCCGTTCTTCACGATTTCCGGTTCCGACTTCGTGGAAATGTTCGTCGGCGTGGGTGCCAGCCGTGTTCGCGATATGTTTGAACAGGCCAAGAAGCACGCGCCGTGCATCATCTTCATTGATGAAATCGACGCCGTCGGTCGCCATCGTGGCGCCGGCATGGGCGGCGGTCACGACGAGCGCGAACAGACCCTCAACCAGTTGCTGGTCGAGATGGATGGTTTCGAAATGAATGACGGCATCATCGTGATTGCCGCCACCAACCGTCCTGACGTCCTTGACCCTGCACTGTTGCGTCCAGGTCGTTTCGACCGCCAGGTCGTCGTAGGCCTGCCGGACATTCGCGGTCGGGAGCAGATCCTCAAGGTCCACATGCGCAAGGTGCCTATGGGTGACGACGTTGCTCCGGCCGTCATCGCTCGCGGTACACCGGGCTTTTCCGGTGCCGATCTGGCGAACCTGGTCAACGAAGCGTCGCTGTTCGCCGCGCGTACTGGTAAGCGCGTCGTGGAGATGAAGGAGTTCGAGCTGGCCAAGGACAAGATCATGATGGGCGCCGAGCGCAAATCGATGGTCATGTCCGAGAAAGAAAAGCAGAACACTGCCTACCACGAAGCGGGTCACGCTATCGTCGGTCGTGTGGTGCCTGAGCATGATCCGGTCTACAAGGTATCGATCATCCCGCGCGGTCGCGCCCTGGGTGTGACCATGTTCCTGCCGGAGGAAGATCGCTACAGCCTGTCCAAGCGCGCATTGATCAGCCAGATCTGTTCGCTGTATGGCGGCCGTATCGCTGAAGAAATGACGCTGGGCTTTGACGGTGTAACCACCGGCGCGTCCAACGACATCATGCGTGCCAGCCAGATCGCCCGGAACATGGTGACCAAGTGGGGTCTGTCCGAGAAGCTGGGGCCATTGATGTATGCCGAAGAAGAGGGCGAAGTGTTCCTCGGTCGTGGTGGCGGTGGTCAGCATGCAAGTTTTTCTGGCGAGACGGCCAAGCTGATCGACTCCGAAGTGCGCAGTATCATTGACCACTGCTACGGCACCGCCCGGCAGATTCTGACGGACAATCGTGACAAGCTGGATGCCATGGCTGATGCCTTGATGAAATATGAGACCATCGATGCCGAGCAGATCGATGACATCATGGCGGGCCGTGAGCCTCGCGAGCCTCGTGACTGGTCCGGTGGCACTGGCACTTCCGGCACGCCTCCGGCTGTACAGGGCGAGCGCCCGGAAACACCGATTGGCGGTCCGGCTGCTGACGTTTAAGGCTTGAAATGACTTCTGCTCAGTCCTCGACCCGGTTGCCTTGCGGCAACCGGGTTCTTGATTTGGCCCATACTCATGTCATGGGCATTCTCAATGTCACCCCCGACTCCTTTTCCGACGGTGGCCGATTCAGCCAGCTCGACGCTGCGCTGCGGCATGCCGAAGCGATGGTGATCGCCGGTGCCACGCTGATCGACGTGGGTGGCGAATCGACCCGGCCGGGTGCGCGTGCGGTCTCGCCCACCGAAGAGCTGGAGCGGGTTGCGCCGATTGTCGAGCGTATCCATCGCGAGCTGGATGTCATCATCTCGGTCGATACCTCTACCCCGGCAGTCATGCGCGAGACCGCGCGACTGGGGGCGGGGCTGATCAATGATGTACGTTCCCTGCAGCGCGACGGCGCGCTGGACGCCGCCGCGGCCACCGGTTTGCCGGTATGCCTGATGCATATGCTCGGCGAGCCCGGGACCATGCAGGACGATCCGCATTATCATGATGTAACTCGGGAAGTCGGCGAGTTCCTGGTGGCGCGTCTGGACGAGTGTGCGGCCGTGGGTATCCCTGCCGAGCGGATCATCCTTGATCCCGGGTTCGGCTTTGCCAAGACGCTGGGCCATAATCTGAGCCTGTTCAAACATATGGAAGCCTTGCATGCACTGGGGCGGCCCCTGTTGGTTGGGGTCTCGCGAAAGAGCATGATAGGCAATGCCTTGGGTCGTCCGGTGGGAGAGCGCCTGTACGGCGGTCTTGCACTCGCGGCCTTGGCCATTACCAAAGGCGCGCGCATATTGCGCGTGCATGATGTAGCCGAAACGATGGATGTCGTGCGGATGATCGCAGCTGTGGATTCAGCCGAATAAGAATGACGGAGCACTTATGAGCAAGAAATACTTTGGCACCGACGGTATTCGTGGTCGGGTCGGCGAATACCCTATTACACCTGATTTCATGCTCAAGCTCGGCTGGGCGGCGGGCATGGCGTTCCGCAAAATGGGCGCCTGCAAAGTGCTGGTCGGTAAGGACACACGAATTTCCGGCTACATGTTCGAATCGGCTCTTGAGGCCGGCCTGACATCGGCGGGCGCCGATGTGATGTTGCTGGGTCCGATGCCTACGCCGGCTATCGCCTACCTGACGCGTACGTTCCAGGGGCAGGCGGGTATCGTGATCAGTGCCTCGCACAACCCCCATGATGACAACGGCATCAAGTTCTTCTCCGGCCAGGGCACCAAGCTGCCGGATGACATCGAGCTGATGATTGAAGAGCTGCTGGATACGCCGATGACTGTGGTTGAGTCGAGCAAGATCGGTAAAGTGTCGCGGATCAACGATGCGTCGGGTCGCTACATTGAATTTTGCAAAGGCAGCGTGCCGACCGGCACGAGTTTCTCCGGCCTGAAGATCGTCGTCGATTGCGCCCACGGGGCCACCTATAAAGTTGCGCCGAGCGTGTTTCGGGAATTGGGGGCTGAGGTGGTGGTGCTTTCCGCCCAGCCTAACGGCCTGAACATCAACCACAATTGTGGCTCCACTCATACTGAGGCTTTGCAGGCTGCGGTATTGGCCGAGCAAGCCGATCTCGGGATCGCGTTCGATGGCGACGGCGACCGGGTTTTGATGGTCGATCACACCGGTACGGTCGTCGATGGTGACGAATTGCTCTTCATCATTGCTCGTGACCTGCATGGACGCGGCAAGTTGCAGGGTGGCGTGGTCGGTACGTTGATGAGTAATCTGGGGCTCGAGCTGGCCTTGGCGGACCTGGATATCCCGTTCGTGCGGGCCAACGTCGGTGACCGCTACGTGATTTCGGAATTGCTGGAGCGTAACTGGGTGGTCGGCGGGGAGAACTCCGGCCACATCGTGTGCTTCGACCATACCACCACGGGAGATGCGATCATCGCCGCCTTGCAGGTGTTGATGGCGCTCAAGGCGCGCGACGAAGGGCTCGCCCAGTCTCGCCAAGCGTTGCGCAAATGCCCGCAGGTACTGATCAATGTGCGTTTCGGTGGCGGTGCGAATCCGATCGAACATGCCTCGGTCAAGCAGGCCAGCGAACGTGTGACCCAGGCAATGGCGGGGCGTGGGCGCGTGTTGTTGCGCAAGTCCGGCACAGAGCCATTGGTGCGTGTCATGGTCGAAGGCGAGGATGAAGTGCAAGTTCGCGGTTATGCCGAAGAGCTGGCAAAACTTGTTACTGAAGTTTCTGCCTGAATTCGGCTTGCCAGTCATGAATCGGTTGGGTAACATCTGCGCCCACTTTGACCGACGAGGTACAGCATGCGTCGCCCTATGGTAGCTGGTAACTGGAAGATGCACGGTACCCGCGCCAGCGTCGCTGAGCTGATCAAAGGCCTTCGTCATCTGGCCTTGTCTAGCGGTGTTGATGTCGCGGTATTCCCGCCTTGCCTGTATATCAACCAAGTGGTTGATGGCTTGAAGGGCAAGTCGATTTCGGTCGGCGCGCAGAACTCTGCGGTGGAATCCATGCAAGGCGCATTGACCGGTGAGATTGCGCCGAGTCAGTTGGTGGATGCAGGTTGTTCACTGGTTTTGGTTGGGCACTCCGAGCGTCGCCTGATCATGCGTGAGCAGGATAGTGCCTGGGTTCGCAAATTTGCCGCGGCTCAGGCCTGCGGTCTGATTCCGGTGTTGTGCGTAGGGGAGACCCTCGAGCAGCGTGAAGCCGGAAAGACCCTTGAGGTTGTCGGATCTCAGTTGGGCAGCATCATTGAAAATCTGGGTGTCGGTGCTTTTGCAAAGGCAGTCATTGCTTACGAGCCAGTCTGGGCTATTGGCACCGGGCTGACTGCTTCGCCGCAACAGGCGCAGGATGTGCACGCAGCCATTCGCGCACAGTTGGCGGCAGAGAATTCTGAAGTGGCACGAGGTGTGCGGCTTCTATACGGCGGCAGCGTGAAGGCGGCCAATGCGGTCGAACTGTTCGGCATGCCGGATATCGATGGGGGGCTCATTGGTGGAGCGTCCCTGAATGCAGATGAGTTCGGTGCGATCTGTCGCGCCGCGGGAAACTGAAAAAATGCTGGAAACAGTCGTAGTCGTTTTTCATCTGCTGGGTGCACTGGGCGTAGTTGCTCTCGTATTGCTGCAGCAGGGTAAAGGTGCGGATGCTGGCGCGTCTTTCGGTGCAGGTGCTTCAAATACTGTATTCGGAAGCCAAGGTTCCTCTACCTTTCTTAGTAAGTTTACTGCTATACTTGCCGCCGGTTTCTTCATGACCAGCTTAGGGTTAGGTTACTTTGCTAAAGAGAAAGCTCATGAGCTGACTCAAGTAGGTTTGCCAAACCCAGCGGTACTGGAAGCGCCCAAGCAACAACAACCGGCTTCTGATGATGTCCCGGTGCTTCAAGAGCAAAAGTCGGCCAACCCGGCGACTGACGTGCCTCCAGCTCAAGAGCAGAAGTAAGAAGGTTTCAAACGCTGTATTGCCGAGGTGGTGGAATTGGTAGACACGCAACCTTGAGGTGGTTGTGCCCATAGGGTGTAGGGGTTCGAGTCCCCTTCTCGGTACCAATTATCAGGAGAGCCCGCAATTGCGGGCTTTCTTGTAGGTGGAAGGGTTACATTGACCCTGTAATGGATCGGTCGTATACTTCCGCCCCAGCTTTGTCGCGGGATGGAGCAGTCTGGTAGCTCGTCGGGCTCATAACCCGAAGGTCGTCGGTTCAAATCCGGCTCCCGCAACCAGTTTCAGGGGCCCCTTCCAAGGGGCTTTTTGTTAGCTGGACACTTTATAACGCCGCTGTTCGACGGCGTTTCAGGGATGGGCGATTCGCCCATTTTTTTTTATTTGCACAGCATGCACAAACATGCACGAGGGGGTTCAGGTGTCGAGCAAGCTAGAACAGTTGCAGGCCTTGTTGGCCCCGGTGGTCGTGGCCCTTGGCTATGAATGCTGGGGTATTGAGTTTTCGGCTCAAGGTCGCCACTCACTGTTGCGCGTTTATATCGATAAGGAAGGCGGCGTGTTGGTGGACGATTGCGCCATCGTCAGCCGTCAGATCAGCGGTGTGTTGGATGTTGAAGATCCAATCACCTCCGAATACACCCTTGAAGTTTCCTCGCCTGGCATGGAACGCCCTCTGTTCACCCTTGAACAGTTCGCTTCGTTTGCCGGTGAACAAGTGAAGATCAAGCTGCGCTCGCCCTTCGAAGGTCGACGCAACTTTCAAGGCCTTCTGCGCGGTGTAGAAGAGCAGGACGTCGTGGTGCAGGTAGATGACCATGAGTTCCTGTTGCCGATCGATATGATCGACAAGGCCAACATTATTCCCAGTTTTGACTGATACGTGCCAGATACTGCGGATCCCGCGGATCCAATGGCTTGCGAAAGGCGAGGCGTACGATGAGCAAAGAAGTACTGCTGGTTGTTGAGTCGGTATCCAATGAAAAGGGCGTACCGGCTAACGTTATTTTTGAAGCGCTGGAGCTGGCCCTGGCCACTGCTACCAAGAAGCGGTTCGAAGACGAAGTTGATTTGCGTGTGGAAATCAATCGTCACACGGGTGCCTATGAGACTTTCCGTCGCTGGACGGTGGTCGAGGAAGCCGACCTGGACGATCCGGCTATCGAAACCTGGCCGAGCAAGGTTGCAGAGACGCATCCTGGCGCCAAGGTTGGAGACGTAGTCGAAGAGAAAATCGAGTCCATCGAATTCGGTCGCATCGCTGCACAGACTGCCAAGCAGGTCATTGTGCAGAAAGTTCGAGAGGCCGAGCGTGCACAGGTGGTCGACGCATATCGCGAGCGCCTGGGCGAAATCATCTCCGGCACCGTGAAAAAAGTCACCCGCGACAACGTGATCGTCGACTTGGGCAACAACGCCGAAGCGTTGCTGGCTCGTGAAGACATCATTTCCCGCGAAACTTTCCGGGTCGGCGTGCGCCTGCGTGCGCTGCTCAAGGAAATCCGCACCGAGAACCGCGGCCCGCAGCTGATCCTGTCGCGTACCGCGCCGGAAATGCTGATCGAGTTGTTCCGCATCGAAGTGCCGGAAATTGCTGAAGGCCTGATCGAAGTAATGGCCGCCTCCCGTGATCCGGGTTCGCGTGCCAAGATCGCGGTCCGCTCCAAGGACAAACGCATCGACCCGCAAGGTGCCTGCATCGGCATGCGTGGTTCGCGTGTCCAGGCCGTATCCGGCGAGTTGGGCGGCGAGCGCGTGGACATCGTCCTGTGGGACGACAACCCGGCTCAGTTCGTGATCAATGCCATGTCGCCTGCTGAAGTGGCGGCAATTATCGTCGACGAAGATGCCCATGCCATGGACATCGCCGTAGGCGCAGACAATCTCGCTCAGGCCATTGGTCGCGGTGGTCAGAACGTGCGTCTGGCCAGCCAATTGACTGGTTGGACCTTGAACGTGATGACCGAATCGGACATCCAGGCTAAGCAGCAAGCTGAAACCGGCGACATCCTGCGCAACTTCATCGAAGAGCTTGAAGTCGATGAAGAACTGGCGCAGGTGCTGGTGGATGAAGGCTTTACCAGCCTGGAAGAGATTGCCTACGTACCGGTGGAGGAAATGCTCAACATCGACGGCTTTGACGAGGAAATCGTCAACGAGCTTCGCGCTCGGGCCAAGGATCGTTTGTTGACCAAAGCCATCGCTACTGAGGAAAAGCTGGCAGACGCCCATCCGGCCGAAGACCTGCTCTCGCTTGAGGGCATGGACAAGGATTTGGCGATGGAACTGGCGGTGCGCGGCGTAATTACCCGCGAAGACCTGGCCGAGCAGTCTATTGACGACCTGCTCGACATCGACGGCATTGACGATGATCGTGCCGGCAAGTTGATCATGGCCGCCCGAGCCCACTGGTTCGAGTAATTAGGCGCGGCCTGAGGAGAGAAGTGCATGACGCAAGTCACGGTGAAACAACTGGCCGATGAGGTCAAAACACCGGTAGAGCGCCTGTTGCAGCAGATGCGTGAGGCAGGTCTGCCGCACACCGCCGCCGAGGAACATGTGACCGACAGTGAGAAGCAGTCCCTGCTGACTCACTTGAAGAGCAGTCACAAGGCGAAAGTGGAAGAACCACGCAAGATCACTCTGCAGCGTAAAACCACCAGCACCCTGCGTGTTGCCGGTAGCAAGAGCATCAGCGTTGAAGTCCGCAAGAAGAAAGTCTTCGTACAGCGCAGCCCGGAAGAAATCGAAGCCGAGCGCAAACGTGAACTGGAAGAACGTCGCGCAGTAGAAAATGCTGCACGTCAGAAGGCTGAAGAAGAAGCCAAGCGTCGCGCCGAAGAAGAAGCGCGTCGCCAGCCTGCTGCTGCGCCATCCGCTCCGGCCGAAGCTGTTGCGGCACCTGCCGCGGCGGCCGAGCCTGTTCGCGAAAGCGCTCCGGTCCAGGCGCCAGCGCCTGCACCTGTGGCTGATGCCCGTAAACGCGATGAACAGCGTCGTCCCGATAAGCCACGTGCCGACGACAACCGTCGTGGCAGCAGCGATGGCGAGCGCAAAAACGCTCCTCATCGTGCTTCGGTCAAGGAAAAGGCGCCGGCACCACGTGTTGCGCCACGTACTACCGATGAAGAGAGCGATGGCTTCCGTCGCGGCGGTCGTGGCAAGGCCAAGCTGAAGAAACGCAACGCTCACGGTTTCCAGAGCCCAACCGGCCCGGTCGTGCGTGAAGTGAAGATCGGCGAGACCATCACTGTGGGCGATCTGGCCCAGCAGATGTCGGTCAAGGCTGCTGAAATCATCAAGTTCATGTTCAAGCTGGGCACGCCAGCCACCATCAACCAGGTACTGGATCAGGAAACTGCCCAACTGGTTGCTGAAGAGCTGGGCCACAAAGTGACCCTGGTCAGCGACACGGCCCTGGAAGATTCCCTGGCCGAGTCCCTGAAGTTTGAAGGCGAGGCGGTTTCCCGTGCGCCGGTCGTGACCGTAATGGGCCACGTTGACCACGGTAAAACTTCCCTGCTCGATTATATCCGTCGTGCCAAGGTTGCGGCAGGTGAGGCTGGCGGTATTACCCAGCACATCGGCGCCTACCACGTTGAAACCGACCGCGGCATGGTGACGTTCCTCGACACCCCGGGTCACGCCGCGTTTACCGCGATGCGTGCCCGTGGTGCCAAGGCGACCGACATTGTGATCCTGGTGGTCGCAGCGGACGACGGCGTGATGCCGCAAACCATCGAAGCGGTCCAGCATGCCAAGGCAGCTGGCGTGCCGCTGGTGGTTGCGGTGAACAAGATCGACAAGCCGGGTGCCGACCTCGATCGCATCCGTAGCGAATTGTCGGTTCACGGCGTGACTTCCGAAGAGTGGGGCGGCGACACTCCATTCGTTCCGGTCTCCGCGAAAATGGGTACCGGCGTCGACGAACTGCTCGAAGCCGTTCTGCTGCAAGCCGAGGTTCTGGAGTTGACCGCTACACCTTCGGCTCCTGGCCGTGGTGTGGTTGTTGAGTCCCGTCTCGACAAAGGCCGTGGCCCGGTTGCAACGGTCCTGGTTCAAGACGGTACCCTGCGTCAAGGCGACATGGTGCTGGTCGGTTCGAACTACGGCCGTGTGCGTGCCATGCTCGACGAGAACGGCAAGCCAATCAAGGAAGCCGGTCCGGCTATCCCGGTCGAGATCCTCGGCCTGGACGGTACCCCGGACGCTGGCGACGAGATGAGCGTTGTGGCTGACGAGAAGAAAGCCCGTGAAGTGGCTCTGTTCCGTCAAGGCAAGTTCCGCGAAGTCAAACTGGCTCGCGCTCACGCCGGCAAGCTGGAAAACATCTTCGAGAACATGGGCCAGGAAGAGAAGAAGACGCTCAACATCGTCCTCAAATCCGACGTCCGTGGTTCGCTCGAAGCGTTGAACGGCGCCTTGAACGGCCTGGGTAACGACGAAGTGCAAGTGCGCGTGGTCGGTGGCGGTGTCGGTGGTATCACCGAATCCGACGCCAACCTGGCACTGGCTTCCAACGCTGTACTGTTCGGCTTCAACGTGCGTGCCGATGCCGGCGCTCGCAAGATCGTCGAGCAGGAAGGCCTGGACATGCGTTACTACAACGTGATCTACGACATCATCGAAGACGTCAAGAAAGCTTTGACCGGTATGTTGGGCAGCGACGTGCGGGAGAACATCCTGGGCGTGGCCGAAGTTCGCGACGTGTTCCGTTCGCCGAAGTTCGGTGCCATCGCCGGTTGCATGGTGATCGAAGGTGTTGTTCACCGTAACCGTCCGATCCGTGTACTGCGCGAAGACATCGTTATCTTCGAAGGCGAGCTGGAATCGCTGCGTCGCTTCAAGGATGACGCTTCCGAAGTTCGTGCCGGCATGGAATGCGGTATTGGCGTCAAGAGCTACAACGACGTCAAGGTCGGCGACAAGATCGAAGTCTTCGAGAAGGTTCAGGTTGCTCGCAGCCTCTAACTCGCGCACTTCAAGAGCCGCGTCGGGAAGTTGCATGAACATGCGCTGCCTGGCTGGCGGACTCTAAACGCAGCGCCCGGTCTGGCTTTTGCCAGGCCGGGCGTTTGCCGCTTTCAGACCTTGCGGGTTTCGCCGTGGGGCAGTAACAGGTAACAAGACATGGCAAAAGAATATAGCCGTACCCAACGAATCGGCGATCAGATGCAGCGCGAGCTGGCCCAACTGATCCGTCGCGAAGTCAAAGACCCGCGCGTCGGCTTGGTCACCATCACCGCAGTGGAAGTCAGTCGTGACGTCGGTCACGCCAAGATCTTCATCACCGTGATGGGCCAGGACAGCGCCGAGGAAATCGCCCAGAGCATCAAGGTGCTCAATTCGGCTGCCGGCTTCCTGCGCATGCAGCTGGCCCGTGAGATGAAGCTGCGCAGCGTTCCACAGCTGCACTTCCATTACGACGAAAGCGTCGTGCGAGGAGCGCATCTGTCGGCGTTGATCGAGCGCGCCGTGGCTGAAGACAGCCAGCACCCGGTTGCGGCTGAACCCGAAGACACCAAGGAGTAAATCGGTGGCTCAGGTCAAACGTATCCGTCGTAACGTCAGCGGTATCATCCTGCTCGACAAACCGTTGGGATTCACCTCCAACGCGGCGTTGCAGAAGGTTCGCTGGCTGCTCAACGCTGAAAAGGCCGGTCACACCGGCAGCCTCGATCCGCTGGCCACCGGTGTGTTGCCGTTGTGCTTCGGCGAAGCGACCAAGTTCTCGCAATACCTGCTCGATTCCGACAAGGGTTATGAAACCCTGGCGCAACTGGGCAAGACCACCACCACGGCGGACGCCGAGGGTGAGGTTTTGCTGGAGCGTCCGGTGACCGTTGGTCAGGCGGATGTCGAGGCTGTATTGCCGCGTTTTCGTGGGCAAATCAGCCAGATACCGCCGATGTACTCTGCCCTCAAGCGTGATGGCCAGCCCTTGTACAAGTTGGCTCGTGCAGGCGAAGTAGTGGAGCGTGAACCGCGTTCTGTTACTATTGCGCGCTTGGAATTACTGGCCTTTGACGGTAATACTGCACGGCTCGCCGTAGATTGCAGCAAGGGCACCTATATCCGGACCCTGGTGGAGGATATCGGCGAGCAGCTCGGCTGTGGCGCGTACGTGGCTCAATTGCGACGGACCCAGGCCGGGCCTTTCACGTTGGCCCAGACGGTCACGCTGGAAGAACTCGAAGCGGTACACGCCGAAGGCGGCAACGAAGCGGTCGACCGTTTCCTGATGCCGTCGGACAGCGGATTGCTGGATTGGCCGTTGCTGCAATTCTCGGAACACAGCGCGTTCTACTGGCTCAACGGCCAGCCGGTACGCGCCCCGGATGCGCCGAAGTTCGGCATGGTACGGGTGCAGGATCACAATGGTCGCTTCATCGGTATCGGTGAAGTGAGCGAAGACGGGCGGATCGCGCCGCGTCGACTGATTCGGTCAGAATGACCGGAACCAGCCTGCGTAACAGCAGGTTGGCGAGTGTGGCTGTTAACAGGCATGGTCACTACTCATTTTTAGATACAGGGATTTGTCCCTGGCCTGTTGAAACCGCCCCTGGGTGGTTTCCTGATAGAAGGATTGCCTCATGGCTCTCGACGTTCAAGAAAAAGCACAAATCGTAGCTGACTACCAGCAAGCTGTTGGTGACACTGGTTCGCCAGAAGTGCAAGTTGCACTGCTGACCCACAACATCAACAAGCTGCAAGGTCACTTCAAGGCCAACGGTAAAGATCACCACTCCCGTCGTGGTCTGATCCGCATGGTAAACCAGCGCCGTAAGCTGCTGGACTACCTGAAAGGCAAGGATCTGGGTCGTTATCAGACTCTGATCGGTCGCCTGGGTCTGCGTCGCTAATAAGCGATTGCGCTAGAGGTTGGTTGTTTGCCGTGTGCCGGTGGGATTCCCGCCGGCCCATGGCAGGCTCCCAGCCTCAAGTTTTATCTGGATACACGTTTTGCCCTGGACAAGGGTTGGGCCGATTCCCGACATTGCCCAAGAATTTCGCAAGAAGACAAGTTCCCCAAGAGCCACAAAGAAGGTAGGACACCGTGAACCCGGTCATTAAAAAATTCCAGTTCGGTCAATCGACCGTTACCCTCGAGACAGGCCGTATCGCCCGTCAGGCTTCCGGCGCAGTGCTGGTCACCGTTGACGACGACGTCAGCGTATTGGTGACCGTTGTTGGTGCCAAGCAAGCCGATCCAGGCAAGGGCTTCTTCCCTCTGTCTGTTCACTACCAGGAAAAGACTTACGCTGCCGGTAAGATCCCTGGCGGTTTCTTCAAGCGCGAAGGCCGTCCTTCCGAGAAAGAAACCCTGACTTCCCGACTGATCGACCGTCCGATCCGTCCGCTGTTTCCAGAAGGTTTCATGAACGAAGTGCAGGTTGTCTGCACCGTCGTTTCCACCAGCAAGAAAACCGATCCGGACATCGCTGCGATGATCGGTACCTCGGCTGCGCTGGCAATCTCCGGTATTCCTTTCGATGGCCCGATCGGCGCTGCCCGCGTCGCGTTCCACGAAAGCACCGGCTACCTGCTGAACCCGACCTACGAGCAACTGAAAGCTTCGAGCCTGGACATGGTCGTTGCCGGTACCTCGGAAGCCGTATTGATGGTTGAATCGGAAGCCAAAGAGCTGACCGAAGACCAGATGCTGGGCGCCGTCCTGTTTGCTCACGACGAGTTCCAGGTCGTGATCAACGCTGTCAAAGAACTGGCTGCCGAAGCTGCCAAGCCAACCTGGACCTGGGCTCCACAGCCAGAAGCCACCGCACTGCTGGGCGCGATCCGTGCCGAGTTCGGCGAAGCGATCTCCCAGGCCTACACCATCACCATCAAGGCCGACCGTTATGCACGCCTGGGTGAGTTGAAAGACCAGGTCGTTGCCAAGCTGTCCGGTGAAGAAGGCCAGCCATCTGCCGCTGAAGTCAAAGCTGCTTTCGGCGAGATCGAATACCGCACCGTTCGCGAAAACATCGTCAACGGCAAGCCACGTATCGACGGTCGCGACACCCGCACCGTACGTCCGCTGAACATCGAAGTCGGCGTCCTGCCAAAGACCCACGGTTCGGCTTTGTTCACCCGTGGCGAAACCCAGGCGCTGGTCGTTGCAACACTGGGCACCGCCCGTGACGCGCAACTGCTGGACACCCTGGAAGGCGAAAAGAAAGACCCGTTCATGCTGCACTACAACTTCCCTCCGTTCTCGGTGGGCGAGTGTGGCCGCATGGGTGGCGCCGGTCGCCGCGAAATCGGCCACGGCCGTCTGGCCCGTCGTTCGGTCCAGGCCATGCTGCCGGCCGCTGACGTGTTCCCATACACCATTCGCGTGGTATCGGAAATCACCGAGTCCAACGGTTCGAGCTCGATGGCTTCGGTCTGCGGCGCTTCCCTGGCCCTGATGGACGCCGGTGTGCCGATGAAGGCGCCGGTTGCCGGTATCGCCATGGGCCTGGTGAAAGAAGGCGAGAAATTCGCCGTCCTGACCGACATCCTGGGTGACGAAGACCACCTGGGCGACATGGACTTCAAAGTGGCCGGTACCGCCAAAGGCGTCACCGCACTGCAGATGGACATCAAGATCAAGGGCATCACCGAAGAAATCATGGAGATCGCCCTGGGCCAAGCCCTGGAAGCGCGCCTGAACATCCTCGGCCAGATGAACCAGATCATTGGTCAGTCTCGCACCGAACTGTCGGAAAACGCTCCGACCATGATCGCGATGAAGATCGACACCGACAAAATCCGTGATGTCATCGGTAAAGGCGGCGCGACCATCCGTGCGATCTGCGAAGAAACCAAGGCTTCGATCGACATCGAAGACGACGGTTCGATCAAGATCTTCGGCGAAACCAAGGAAGCGGCAGAAGCAGCACGCCAGCGCGTCCTGGGCATCACCGCAGAAGCCGAAATCGGCAAGATCTACGTCGGCAAGGTTGAACGCATCGTCGACTTCGGTGCGTTCGTCAACATCCTGCCAGGCAAGGATGGTCTGGTTCACATCTCCATGCTGAGCGATGCTCGTGTCGAGAAAGTGACCGACATCCTGAAGGAAGGCCAGGAAGTGGAAGTGTTGGTACTGGACGTGGACAACCGCGGCCGTATCAAGCTGTCCATCAAGGACGTCGCAGCAGCCAAGGCATCGGGCGTTTAATTACCCCCTCGCTTAGCTGTTGTACAAGCAAACGCCCCGACTGGTTCGGGGCGTTTTGCTGTGTGCACGAAATCACCGTGCCGCAGGTTGCCTGCCCCCAAGGTCAGTGCTAGGTTTAGCCCACCGCCCGTGTAGCTCAGCCGGTAGAGCAGCGCACTCGTAACGCGAAGGTCGCAGGTTCGATTCCTGTCTCGGGCACCATCTCCCTCGTTATTTCACCTTCCTGCTCAGTTCTTCGACCGTACGCTTGAGCTGATCCATCTCGCGATCCTGATCGCTGAGCTCCCGTTTCAGGGAAGAAATCTCGTTGTTGTTCGAGCTTGAACTGGAGCCGCTGTTGCGCTTGAGTTCTTCCACTTGTTTGCCCAGGTCGTTCAGATCGCGTTCCTGTTCCTTGACAGTGCGCTTGAGATCCTCAATCTCCTTGCTGCTGGAGGAGGAGCTGGAACCACTATTGCGCTTGAACTCCTCAATTAGGCGTGCCTGATCGCTGAGTGTGCGCTTCTGGTTTTCCAGTTCGGAGGCATTATCCTCCACGGCCTTTGGCAGTTTTTCCAACGCTGTGACACTGACGTTGGTGTTGACGAGTGTGTACTTGTCATTTGAGTAGCGAAGGGCAGGAATGGTGTCGGAAAAGAGCGGAAAGTCGGAGATGACTTCGACAGCTGCTTGAGCAGCGCCGATCAAAGTCAGGTTGCCTAGAAGGAAGGTCACGGTAGCAAGCCGGGTCGACGAACGTTTCGAAAAGCTGCGCATCACTGGGTTCCTTGTGAAGTGCTGATATGGCACATCGCTATGACTGGTTGTTCTGACAGTTGTTCCCGGGGCCTCGGCTTCTTTTACGTATGTTTTTTTGTGGGATAGATGTAAAGAGCCGTGTAAATCGTCAGCAAAACATCCTATATTCAGTGCCTGCATGTGCATCGCCCAGCAGTTTTCAGATGATCCCCGAATGGTTCTGAAGGCCAGGTAAACCGGGCTTCACACGGTTTTCTGCGTCAGAGAGATCCTTGATGATCCAGATCCATCTTCCATTCCCCAGATCAGCGAGAACGCCATGACCGTTAAAGCATTGACCCAAGAAGCCAGGCACGAAGAAGCGCTGAAAAAATACGTACTGGATGCACCCCAGTTGCTGGAAGAGATCAAGGACTTGCCCGCCGACGATCAAAAAGACCAGATCCAATGGGCATTCGAAGATGAGGCCGAAGCCCAGGGGCTGCAGCCTTGGGAATTGACGCTCAAGTACACCAGCACGCCTGAAGAATTCGAGGCGCAGCGCCTTGCGTTGCACAAAGAGGCGGCCGAGGTGTTGGGTGTGGAATGGGATGAGTACTGCGAGATGAACAATCTTGTAGTTTAAGAGCAGCTACAAGCTACAAGCTGCAAGACAAGCACGGAGCGGCTTGAAGCTTGCAGCTTGGGGCTTGACGCTGCTCAGAGACTGAGTCGCATCGACAGGTCCACCGCCTTCACATCCTTGGTCATCGCACCGATCGAGATGTAGTCCACTCCGGTCTCGGCTATTGGCCGCAACGTGCTTTCGTTGATGCCGCCGCTGGCCTCCAGCTTCGCCTTGCCGCTATTCAGGCGCACGGCTTCGCGCATATCGTCCAGGCTCAGTTCGTCGAGCATGATGATGTCGGCGTTGGCTGCCAGCGCTTCTTTCAATTCCGCCAGGCTTTCCACTTCGACTTCCACCGGCTTGCCGGGGGCGATCTTGTGGGCGGCGGCGATGGCCTGGGCGATCCCGCCGCAGGCTGCGATATGGTTTTCCTTGATCAGGAACGCATCGTACAAGCCGATGCGGTGGTTATGGCAGCCGCCGCAGGTGACGGCGTATTTCTGGGCCAGGCGCAACCCAGGCAGGGTCTTGCGGGTGTCCAGCAGCTTGACCTGGGTGCCGGCGACAAAGTCCGCCAGGTAGCGGGCCCGCGTGGCCACGCCCGAGAGCATCTGCAGGAAATTCAGCGCACTGCGTTCGCCGGTCAGCAGCGAGCGAGCCGGGCCTTCCAGGTGGAATAACGCCTGGTCGGGGCTCACCCGCTCGCCGTCACGCACTTGCCAATGCACCGCGACGCGCGGATCCAGTTGCCGGAACACGGCATCGACCCACGCCGTGCCGCTGATGATCGCGGCATCGCGGGTAATGATGGTGGCCTTTGCCAGGCGTTCGGCAGGGATCAGTTGCGCGGTGATGTCGCCGCTGCCGATGTCTTCCAGCAACGCACGGCGCACGTTGGCTTCGATTTCGGCGGTCAGATCGGCGAGACGTAGATTCGGCATAACGGGCTCCACAAACAAAGTGGCCCGATTATAGGGCCAGGCCACGAGCGAACCCAAGGCGCTGACGCTCGCCTGCATAAACAGATACCTGCATTTGGTCGCATCCTCGCAACATTTCTCCTTTTTCCCGGTCACTTATTGCGCCGTATTTGGAGCTGGATCACAGAGTCTGCTGGCACGACAGGGTTCTTTTACTTGATAATCCGCCTTTCGATTGACGTCATAGCTTTGACGTCGCGAGCCGAAGAATACCGTTTCAGGAGGCCAGGATGCACAACGACGGGAATGTAGTGCCTTTGCATAAGGTTTCTACCGATCAGGCGAATCGTTCGCCGCTCGCCCGCCTGCCTGTGATTCTGCTTCAGGTTCGCGACAAGGCCGCGCAGCAGTTGCGCGTGGGCTTGCAGGGGTTGTTCGATAACGCCGACGACACCTTGTTCGAAATGGCCGACCGGGCGCGCGACGATGTCGAACAGAACCTGTTCTTCGAAGCCATGCGGGACCTGCGCCTGAAGCGAAAGAGCATCGAGCGCGAGTTCATCGAGCAGTTTTTCGAGGCGTTCGTCAGCCTTGCCCAGTACGATCTCACCCAGGCGACCCTCGCGCCTGTCCTGTCTCCCGGTATCCCCTCCCAACCCACTCAAGACGAGCTGGAGCGTCATCTGGCGGTGGATGCCATGGTCGCTCGCGTGCTCAGGCGCGATGGCACGTCCCTGGAGCAACTGACGGCGCGGCTCACGGTGTTGCTGGGACGGCCATTGGCGAGCCAGCACAATCCCCTGAGCCCGGCACTGCTGTGTGAGAAATTCCTGCAGGCCGGGCGCAACCTGGGGGTAGGGATCAAGGTCAAGCTGATCCTGCTCAAATTGTTCGAGCGCTATGTACTCAGCGAGTGCGACCAGCTCTATGCCGAGGCCAACCAGTTGCTGGCCGCTACCGGGATTTTGCCGGAACTCAGGCTTTCACCGTCGCGGCGCGCCTCGGACCGTCCCGAAGAGAACCCCAGACCGCCAGCCGATATCGTCGCCAAGCCCAGAGCTGCTGAGGTCGATGACAGCGTGCAGGAGGTGTTTGCTGCGTTGCAGAAACTGTTGATGCACGTGCGTGGCAGCGTGGCGCCGACCCTGGAACCCAGCGCACCGGCCCAGCCGATCTCCACGCGAGACCTGCTTCGCCTGCTCTCCCATTTGCAGCAATACGTCCCGGCGCCAACCGTCCACGACGAATTCGACCTGCGCGGCCAGCTTGAGCAATTGCTGACCCGGGTCAGCGTCAGGAGCGGCAAGTCTAGGGTGGTCGAGGACGCCGATGAGGATGTGATCAACCTGATCTCGATGATGTTCGAGTTCATCCTCGACGACCATAACCTGCCGGATTCCTTCAAGGCCTTGATTGGCCGCCTGCAGATCCCGATGCTCAAAGTGGCTGTGCAGGACAAAAGCTTTTTCAGCCGCACTAATCATCCGGCCCGTCGACTGCTCAATGAAATTGCCGCGGCGGCCATGGGCTGGGGCGATTGCGACGATCACCAGCGCGACAGTCTTTATTTGCGCATCGAACAGGTGGTGCAGCGTCTGTTGAATGACTTTGTCGATGACCCGGCCATTTTTTCCGAACTGCTGGCCGACTTCCTGGCGTTCACCAGTGACGAGCGCCGCCGCAGTGAGCTGCTCGAACAGCGCATCCGTGACGCCGAAGAAGGACGGGCCAAGGCCGAGCTGGCGCGTCAGCGGGTCGAGGGGGCGCTGAACCAACTGATGCTGGGCAAAATACTGCCGCAGGCGGTCGTGGAGTTCGTGCAGCAGGCCTGGAGCCAGGTGCTGCTGCTGACTTGCTTCAAGCACGGCGAGGATTCGGCTGAGTGGAAAGCCGACGTCCTGACCCTGGAGCAACTGATCTGGAGCGTCCAGCCCCACGATGAGCCCGACGCGGGCCTGCGTTTGCTGGCAATGGTGCCGGAACTGCTCAAGGCCCTGCGTGAGGGGCTTAGCCGTTCGGCGTTCGACCCGTTTGCCACCAGCGAATTCTTCAGCGAGCTGGAACTCCTGCATGTGCAGTCGCTGGAGCGCACGGGACAGGCGCCGGAACAAACGCAATCGTCCGATTCGCCGGTCATGATCGAAGTGCTGGAACGAATCGTCCTGCGCGCCCCCCACAAGGCACCGGTGGACAACGTCGCGGTTCGATTGCCCGCCGATGACGTGGGCCTGCTTCAGGTTGACCAGCTGCGCCTGGGGAGCTGGGTCGAATTCCAGGAAGACGAGGACAACAACCTGCGTTGCAAGCTGGCGGCGATCATCGAGACCACCGGCAAATACGTCTTCGTCAACCGCACCGGCCTCAAGGTGCTGGAACACAGCCGCACCAGCCTGGCCCTGGAGTTTCGTCGCGGCGCGGCGCGTTTGCTGGACGACACCCTGTTGTTCGATCGGGCGCTGGAGTCAGTACTGGGTAATCTGCGGCAACTCAATCGCGGCAAGTGATCGCGCAGCCCGGGCCGATCACGGCATACTGATGACATCAGCGTTGTCATCGAAGGAACCTGTATGCAGTTGGACTCCGCGAGCGGTTGGTGCGAAAACGTGCGTCATTGCCCGTCACCCAACTTCAATGCGCGCCCCGAGGGCGAGATTTCCCTGCTGGTGATCCACAACATCAGCCTGCCACCGGCGCAATTCGCCACGGGCAAGGTGCAGGAATTTTTCCAGAATCGCCTGGATGTCACGGAACATCCCTATTTTGCCGGTATCGCCGACCTGCGCGTCTCTGCGCATTTTCTGATCGAGCGTGACGGCACCGTCACCCAGTTTGTCTCCTGTCTGGATCGTGCCTGGCACGCGGGCGTCTCGTGTTTCGAGGGGCGGGAAACCTGTAATGATTTTTCCATAGGCATCGAACTCGAGGGCACCGATGATTTGCCCTTCACCGAGGCGCAGTACACCGCGCTGGTGGCACTGACCCGGCAGTTGCGAGCCGCGTTCAAGGCGATCACCGTCGAGCGTATTTGCGGGCACAGCGACATCGCACCGGGGCGCAAGACCGATCCGGGACCGGCATTCGACTGGGCGCGCTATCGTGCGGCCCTGACAGAAGAGGAAGGACAATGAGTTTTCTGGTGTTGCTCCTGGCGGTCTGGATCGAGAAGTTCTCGGCCCTGCGCCAGCGCGTACAGCGCGACGGTGGTTGGCTGCGCGAACTGAACAAGCTTGAAGCGAGCCCGCGTTGGGTCAACCGTCCATGGCTGGTGCTGGTGGTACTGGTCTTGCTGCCAGTGGCACTTTTGGCATTGCTGCTCTGGGTGCTGGAGCCGGTGGCGTATGGTCTGCTGGCATTGCCAGTGCACTTGGTGGTGGTCATCTACAGTTTGGGACGCGGCGACCTGCTGGCCGACCTGGGACCGTTTCGCGATGCCTGGCGTCGAGAGGACCTGCAAGCGGCTGCCCATGTGGCCAAGCGCGACCTCGACATCGAAACCGATGACGGTGAGCAGTTATTGGAGGAGGTCCAGGGGCATTTGCTGTGGCAGGCCTACCAGAGCTTTTTCGCGGTTATCTTCTGGTACTTCCTCTTGGGGCCGGTAGCGGCTTTGAGCTATCGATTGCTGGCACTGGCCGCCGAGCACAGCCACAACCCCGGCGTTGCCGAGCGGGCCGCGCAACTGCGCCATGCCTTCGACTGGGTGCCGGTGCGGTTGCTGGCGGCGAGCTTCGCCCTGGTGGGCAACTTCGTGGCAGTCAGCCGGGTCATGCTGCATGAACTGCTGAACTGGAACATCAGCGCCGCCGACCTCATCGACAAAGTCGGCCTGGTGGCTGGCGAGATTCCCAAGCCCGTCGCGGGACCGGACGGCATCAACAGCCTGGATCGACTTTGGGAATTGCTGCTGCGTGCGGCGGTGCTCTGGTATGCCGGGTTTGCGTTGTGGACGGTGCTGGCCTAAAAAACGATTAACGCGCTTCTCGTTAACCTTAAGTTACAAATCTCCCGGCCAATTTAGGCTATACAAGGACAGCGCCCCAATAGTGGCTTTGTGCTGTCTTTGCGCGCCCATAAAACAATAAAAACATTACCGGGAGACTTCCTTGTGAAGAGTTTGCTCTGGCCCGCCGTCGCGCTGATGAATCGCCTGAGCTTCGGCATGAAGTTCAGCCTGATCAGCGTGTTGTTCCTGCTGCCGATGCTGGTGACCAATTTTTTTCTGGTGCGCGACTCCTATCGGGAATTCCAGGGCACGCAAGTGGAGTTGCAGAGTCTCGACCTGCTGGGCAGCAGCCTGACCTTGCGCCGAGACCTGGAAACCCTGAACAACCTGGTGCAGATCAACGCCAGCCTGGGTCAGTCGGGCAAGGCCGGTGACGTAGAGGCGAAGATCGGCACCCTCGAGCAGCAGGTACTGGCGCGCCTGCAAGGCATGAACGCAGTGGCGGTCGAGCCTGAGCAGGCCAGCGCCTTCGATGCCAAGCGCGATGAGATGATCGCGGCCTTCAAGGCCCAGCAGGCCGAAAGCTCCTTGCAAAGCAAAAGCGCGTTGATTGGCAAGCTGCTCAACAGCGCACAGATGTTCAGCCAGATCATCGCCAGCCAGGCGGGGCTCAGCCGCGACAATCAGAGCGATATCCGCCAGCTCAGCGAACTGATTATCGGCATGACCCCCAAGGTCACCCAGATCCTCGGTGAAGGCCGTGCCTTGGGGGCTTCTTCCTTGGGGCTGGGTTTTCTCAATTCGGCGTCGAGTACCCGGTTCGATGAGCTACTGGCGCAGATCGAGAAACTCCAGGGTGAATATGACCTGAAGCTGCAAGACGCCCTGGGCTCGAGCAAGGCGGCCGGACAAGCCTTGGCCGAGCCCGCCGGCGGCAGCAAGAGCACCTTGAAGAAAGCCTCTGAGCTGATCGAGGAACAGGTGGTCATGGCCGACACGCTCGATGCGCCCTGGCCGGCATTCTTTGAGCAGGTCAGTGGCCTGATGGAACAGACCTATCGGCTGAACGAGGCAACACAGGGGTTTCTTGGCGTGCAGTTGCAGCATCGCCTGGAGCAGAACCGTAGCCACATGGTGTTGCAGGCCGTGGCGCTGGCGTTGGTGTTCCTGCTGATTTTCTACCTGTACGCCGGTTTCTACGCCTCGACCCGCACCACGCTCCAACACTTGGGCGAGATGATGGACAAAGTGGCCGCCGGGGACATGACGGTCAATTTCGTGGCCCGCAGCAAGGACGAACTGGGCGAGTTGGGCGAGGTGTTCAATGGCACGGTGGCGAAAATCCATGACCTGATCGAACAGGTCGGCCGCACTGTCGCTGAAGTCGAACGCCAGGCCGGGCAGGTGGAAACGGTATCGGCCCAGAGCAACCAAGCCGTCGCCGGGCAGCGCAGCCAGATCGAACTGGTGGCCACGGCGATGAACCAGATGTCGGCCACGGCCCAAGAGGTTGCTCGCAGTGCCGCCGCAGCGGTCAGCAGCGCCCACAGCGTGAACGATGAAACCCTGAGTGGGCGTGGGCTGGTGGAGTCGCAGCAGGGCAGCATCGCCCGCTTGGCCAGTGAGATCGATCAGTCGGTGCAGGTGATCAACCAACTGGCGACCGACAGCCAGGCCATCAGCCGTGTATTGGACGTGATCAAGAGCATCGCCGAGCAGACCAACTTGCTGGCCCTGAATGCCGCCATCGAGGCAGCACGGGCCGGTGAACAGGGGCGCGGTTTTGCGGTGGTGGCCGATGAAGTGCGGACCCTGGCCAAGCGAACCCAGCAATCGACCGAGGAAATCGAAGCGATGATCTCCCGCCTGCACGGCGGCGTGGGTGCTGCGGTCAAGGCGATGGGCACCAGCCATGAGATGGCCAGCGGCACGGTCAGTCAATCGGAAAAGGTTCAGCAGGCATTGGACAACATCCTCGGCGCGGTCGGCATGATCGTCGATCAGAATCAGCAGATCGCCGCCGCAGTCGAACAACAGACGGCCGTGGCCCATGACATCGACCAGAACATCGTCGAGATCAACCGCGCCGGTGAACGCACCGCCGAAGGCGCGCACCAGACCGAAGACGCCAGCCGTGAACTGTCCGCCCAGGTGGTGCAGCTCAAGCAGTTGATCAATGCGTTTCGGGTGTGATTAATCTAGCCCCTGCAAAGCAGAATGTGGGAGCGGGCTTGCTCGCGAAGGCGGAGTGCCAGGCAACCTTCTTGTTGACCGATACAACGCTTTCGCGAGCAAGCCCGCTCCCACAGGTTTTTCACCAGTTGAACAAATCGCGGGCGTTGGCGGTGCTGGCCTCGGCCAATTGCCCAGGGCTCACTGCCATGATCTGGGCCAGTGCTTCGCAGATCGCCGGCAGGTGCGCCGGACTGTTGCGTTGCCCTGGGAACATCGCCGGTGCCATGTCCGGCGAATCGGTTTCCAACACCACCGCGTCCAATGGCAGTTTTGCCAGCACTCGGTGCATGCGCAGGGCCTGGGGCCAGGTCGCGGCGCCGCCCAGGCCGAGCTTGAAACCGAGCTTGATGTATTCGCGGGCCTCTTCAAAGCTGCCGGCGAAGGCGTGGATGATGCCCGTGCGTTTCAGGCCAATGCGCTTGAGGGTTGCGATTACGGCCGCATGACTGCGGCGCACGTGGATCAGCGCCGGCAGTTCGAACTCCGCAGCCAGATTTAATTGCGCCTCGAACAGCGCCTGCTGGCGCTCACGGTCGAGGGTTTCGATGTAGTAATCCAGGCCGATTTCCCCCACCGCGCACAGCTGCCGGTGCCCGGCCAGGCGGGCCAGCCATTCGCGCAATTGCACGATGTCTTCGCGGCGATGCTGGTCCAGATACACCGGGTGCAGGCCCAGCGCGGCGTACAGGTCGGGGTCGCTTTGCACCAGCTCCCAGACCCGCTGCCAATTGTCCCGATACACCCCAAGCACCACCATTTCCCGCACGCCCGAGGCGCGGCTTTCAGCCAGCAGCGCCGGGCGGTCTGCGTCGAAGTCGGGAAAGTCCAGGTGGGTGTGGGTGTCGATCAGCTCCATGCTTGAATCAGCCCTGATGAATGCGCTGCTTGAAGGTCCGCTCGATGGCCTGCACGCCAGGTTGGTAAACATCGTTTTCGATGGCCGCCAATGCCAGTTCCAAGGCCTTATCGGCAATCAGTTGATGTTGCTGGGACATGGCATTGACCGGCAGCGGCAGGAAATCCAGCAACTGCGTGTCACCAAACGTGCCCAGGCGCAGCGGGCGTGCCTTGAGCGGGAAATCGTGGAGGGCGTCGAACACCCCTTGCAGCAGAACGTAGGAGGTCGTGATCAGCGCATCGGGCAGGTGCCCCAGGCGCGCAAGCAGTTCATCCATCAACTGGCGGCCGCATTCGCGACTGAACGACTCACCATGCTCGATCAGCACCTGACCGTCGAACCCGGCCAGCGCCTCGTTAAACCCTGCGGTCCGTTCCTGGCTGATGCTCAGCTCGGGGCGGGCGCTGATCAGGGCGATTTGCCGAGGGTTCGTCTCAAGCAGGCTGCGCGTCAGTTGCAGGCTGGCTTGGCGGTCGTCGCTGATCACCGAACAGAAATGCGCAGGTTCCATCACCCGGTCGATGGCGATGATGGGGATGCCTTTGGCTTGCAACTGGCGATAACTGTCGTCCCCGGCCGGCAGGCAACTGGCGACGATCAACGCATCGCAGCGCCGGGCACGGAACAATTGCAGCAATTGCCGCTCACTGTCGGGTGCATCGTCGGAGCTGGCGATCAGCAACTGATAACCCCGCGCCCGCGCCCCTTGCTCCAGCAGCTTGGCGATGCGTGCGTAGCTGGGGTTTTCCAGGTCCGGCAGAATGAAGCCCAGCGTGCGCGTGTGTCGGCTACGCAAACCGGCGGCCTGGGGATTGGGCGTGAAGCCATGCTCCTCAACCACCGCTCGCACCCGTTCGACGGTGGCGCTGCTGATGCGTTGCTGTTCGGCCTTGCCGTTGATGACATAGCTGGCGGTGGTCACCGACACACCGGCCAGTTGGGCAATATCACTGAGTTTCAACCCGGTTTTCCTTGTTTTTTCGAGGCTGTCCCGCCAATAAGGGCCATCCTACCCGATTCAAGATGATCGTCACTGCCCAGCACCGGCGACAAGTTGCACTTCAAGGATGAGAGATTATCGAGTAACGTGCCATTCTTTCTAGATTAAACGTTTCAGCAAGCGTATTTTCAAGGTTAGCAGGGTTTTTGGCTTCTCTGCCGCGATAGCGCCAAAAGCTGTCCTGCAACGCTAAGCTGATTCATTCAAAACAATACCTGGCGCCAATCGGACGCCAAGAAGGAGAAAGCATGCTCGAGCTCACTCTAGAGCAGATATCCATGGCTCAAACCGCTGTGGATAAAGACGCTGCGCTGCAATTGCTCGCTGACAGACTGGTGGCCGATGGCTTGGTAGCTGAGGGATATCTCGCCGGCTTGCAGGCCCGCGAAGCCCAGGGCTCGACCTTTCTTGGCCAAGGTATTGCCATCCCCCACGGCACCCCGCAAACCCGCGACCTGGTGTATTCAACCGGCGTACGCCTGCTGCAATTTCCCGAAGGTGTGGATTGGGGCGATGGCCAGATCGTTTACCTGGCCATTGGCATCGCGGCCAAATCCGACGAACACCTGCGCCTGTTGCAATTGCTGACCCGCGCCCTCGGCGAGACTGACCTGGGCCAGGCCCTGCGCCGTGCCAGCTCCGCCGAAGCGCTGTTGAAACTGCTGCAAGGCGCGCCGCAGGAACTGGCGCTGGATGCGCAGATGATTGGCCTTGGCGTGTCGGCTGACGACTTCGAAGAGTTGGTCTGGCGCGGCGCCCGTCTGCTGCGCCAGGCCGATTGCGTGAGTAATGGTTTTGCCGGTGTCTTGCAGCAAGTCGAGGCGCTGCCCCTGGGTGATGGCCTGTGGTGGCTGCACAGCGAGCAGACGGTCAAGCGTCCGGGACTGGCGTTCGTCACACCGGACAAACCCATCCGCTACTTGGGCCAACCCCTGAGCGGCCTGTTCTGCCTTGCCAGCCTTGGCGAGGCTCACCAAAGCTTGCTGGAAAGGCTCTGCGCGCTGCTGATCGAAGGTCGTGGCCACGAACTGGGCCGCGCCACCAGCAGCCGCAAGGTGTTGGAAGTGCTCGGTGGTGAGTTGCCCGCCGACTGGCCCAGCGCCCGCATCGGCCTGGCCAATGCCCATGGCTTGCACGCGCGGCCGGCGAAGATCCTCGCGCAGCTGGCGAAAAGTTTCGATGGCGAGATCCGCGTGCGTATCGTCGACGGCCAGGACAGCGCCGTGTCGGTCAAGAGCTTGAGCAAACTGTTGAGCCTGGGCGCCCGGCGCGGCCAGGTGCTGGAATTCATTGCCGAACCGAGCATTGCCAACGACGCGCTGCCGGCATTGCTGGCAGCCATCGAAGAAGGCCTTGGCGAAGAAGTCGAACCGCTGCCGCCACCGAGCACGCCGCGAGAACCCGCGATAGCCGAAGTGGCTGCCGTGATGCTGGCGCCCGAATCCGGCAGCCTGATCCAGGCCGTCGCTGCGGCGCCGGGCATTGCCATCGGCCCGGCCCATATCCAGGTGCTGCAAGCCATCGATTATCCGCTGCGCGGCGAGTCGGCGGCCATCGAGCGCGAGCGCCTGCAAAACGCTTTGAACCAGGTGCGCCGCGATATCGAAGGGCTGGTCGAGCGCGCCAAGGCCAAGGCCATCCGCGAGATCTTCATCACCCACCAGGAAATGCTCGACGACCCGGAGCTGACCGACGAAGTCGACACCCGCTTGAAGCTGGGAGAGAGTGCGCAAGCGGCCTGGATGGGGGTGATCGAAGCCGCCGCGAAAGAACAGGAGGCCTTGCAGGACGCACTGCTCGCCGAACGTGCCGCCGACCTGCGAGACGTGGGCCGTCGTGTGCTGGCGCAATTGTGCGGCGTCGAAACCCCGAACGAACCCGATCAACCCTACATCCTGGTGATGGACGAAGTCGGCCCGTCCGACGTCGCCCGTCTGGACCCGGCCCGTGTCGCGGGTATCCTGACCGCTCGCGGCGGCGCGACTGCCCACAGCGCGATCGTTGCCCGAGCCTTGGGCATTCCGGCACTGGTGGGCGCTGGGCCAGCGGTGCTGTTGCTGGCGCCGGGCACGTCCTTGCTGCTGGACGGCCAGCGCGGTCGCCTGCACGTGGACCCCGACGCGGCTACCCTGCAACGGGCCAGGGAAGAACGCGACACCCGCGAGCAGCGCCTCAAGGTTGCTGCCGAACAGCGCCACCAGCCGGCGCTGACCCGCGACGGTCACGCCGTGGAAGTGTTTGCCAACATCGGCGAGAGCGCCGGTGTCGGCAGCGCGGTGGAGCAGGGCGCCGAAGGCATCGGTCTGTTGCGCACCGAGCTGATTTTCATGGCCCACACCCAGGCACCGGACGAAGCGACCCAGGAAGCCGAATATCGCAAGGTGCTCGATGGCCTGGCTGGCCGGCCGCTGGTGGTGCGCACCCTCGATGTCGGCGGTGACAAACCGCTGCCGTACTGGCCGATCGCGAAAGAAGAGAACCCGTTCCTCGGCGTGCGCGGCATTCGCCTGACCTTGCAGCGTCCGCAGGTCATGGAAGCGCAGTTGCGCGCCTTGTTGCGCTCGGCGGACAACCGTCCGCTGCGGATCATGTTCCCCATGGTCGGCAGCGTTGACGAGTGGCGTCAGGCCCGGGACATGACCGAACGCCTGCGCCTGGAGATTCCTGTGGCGGACCTGCAACTGGGGATCATGATCGAAGTGCCGTCCGCTGCCTTGCTCGCGCCGGTGCTGGCCAAGGAAGTCGACTTCTTCAGTGTCGGCACCAACGACCTGACGCAATACACCCTGGCCATCGATCGTGGTCACCCGACCTTGTCGGCCCAGGCCGATGGCTTGCATCCGGCGGTGCTGCAACTGATCGATATCACCGTGCGTGCCGCCCATGCCCATGGCAAGTGGGTCGGCGTATGCGGCGAGCTAGCGGCTGATCCACTGGCGGTGCCGGTGCTGGTGGGCCTGGGCGTGGACGAGTTGAGCGTTTCGGCGCGCAGCATTGCCGAAGTCAAGGCGCGGGTTCGCGAGCTGAGCCTGGCGCAAGTACAGACCCTGGCCCAAGAGGCGTTGGCCGTGGGCAGCGCCGATGATGTGCGCGCATTAGTGGAGGCGCTGTAATGGCGAAGATTCTTACCCTGACCCTCAACCCGGCGCTCGACCTCACGGTTGAACTGGCGCGCCTGGAGCCGGGACAGGTCAACCGCAGCGATGCCATGCACACCCACGCCGCCGGCAAAGGCGTGAACGTGGCCCAAGTGCTGGCCGACCTCGGTCATACGTTGACGGTCAGTGGTTTCCTGGGGGAAGACAATGCCCAGGCGTTCGAGACGCTGTTTACCCAGCGTGGTTTTATCGACGCCTTTATCCGTGTGCCCGGGGAAACCCGCAGCAACATCAAGCTGGCCGAGCAGGACGGACGTATAACTGACCTCAACGGGCCGGGCCCGGTCGTCGACGAAGCCGCGCAGCACGCGTTGCTGGAGCGACTGGAACACATCGCCCCCGGCCACGACGTGGTAGTGGTGGCGGGCAGCTTGCCCCGGGGCGTCAGCCCGCAGTGGTTGCAGGCGTTGATCGTGCGCTTGAAACAGCTCGGCCTGAACGTGGCCCTCGACACCAGTGGCGAAGCCTTGCGCGTCGCCTTGGCGGCGGGGCCCTGGCTGATCAAGCCGAACACCGAGGAACTGGCCGATGCGCTGGGTTGCGAGGTGGTGAGTGGGTTGGCCCAGGCGCAAGCGGCGCAGCGCCTGCACGCCCAAGGCATCGAGCATGTGGTGATTTCTCACGGCGCCGATGGCGTGAACTGGTTCAGCGTCGGTGCGGCGCTGCATGCCTCGCCGCCCAAGGTCAGCGTCGCCAGCACCGTGGGTGCCGGGGATTCACTGTTGGCGGGCATGCTGCATGGCCTGCTCAGCGCCGACACTCCGGAGCAGACCCTGCGCACGGCCACGGCCATCGCCGCCATGGCGGTCACGCAGATCGGCTTTGGCATCCACGACACGGCACTGCTGGCGTCGCTTGAACAGGGCGTGCGCGTGCGCCCCCTGACAGAACAATAAGAGGGTTCGCAAAATGAAATTAGCCATTGTGACGGCCTGCCCGAATGGCATGGTCACCAGTGTGTTGTGCGCCCGCCTGCTGGACGCGGCAGCCCAGCGCCAAGGTTGGAGCACCAGTGTCGAAGTGCATGACCCGGCCCATCCGGAACGTCAGTTGTCGGCGGCGACCCTCGACGCGGCCGAGTGGATCCTGCTGGTTGCCAGCGGCCCATTGGACTTGTCGCGGTTTGTCGGCAAGCGTGTGTTTCGCAGCACCCCGGCCCAGGCCCTGCAAGACGTTGATTCATTGCTGCGTCGCGGCGCTGTAGAAGCCACGGTGCTTGCCGAGGCGGATGTACTGGAGCCGGTGCCTGCGGCGGCTGAGCGCGCGCCGCGCCTGGTTGCCATCACCGCCTGCCCCACGGGCGTTGCCCATACGTTCATGGCGGCCGAGGCGTTGCAGCAGGCGGCGAAAAAACTGGGCTACCACCTGCAAGTGGAAACCCAGGGCTCGGTAGGGGCTCGGGATCCGTTGAGCCCCGAGGCTATCGCCGAGGCTGACGTGGTGTTGCTTGCCACCGACATCGAAGTCGCCACCGAGCGCTTCGCCGGCAAGAAAATCTACCGCTGCGGCACGGGCATCGCCTTGAAACAGGCCGAAGCCACGCTGAACAAGGCGTTGGTCGAAGGCCGGCAGGAAAGCGCATCGAGCGGCGCCAGCGGCCCGGCCAAGGCGGAAAAGACCGGCGTCTACAAACACCTGCTGACGGGCGTGTCGTTCATGCTGCCGATGGTGGTGGCCGGTGGTTTGTTGATCGCCTTGTCGTTCGTGTTCGGCATCACCGCGTTCAAGGAGCCCGGCACGCTGGCGGCGGCGCTGATGCAGATTGGCGGCGACACGGCATTCAAATTGATGGTGCCGCTGCTGGCTGGCTACATCGCTTACTCCATCGCCGACCGTCCGGGCCTGGCACCGGGGATGATCGGCGGGATGTTGGCGAGCACCCTCGGCGCCGGGTTTATCGGCGGGATCATCGCCGGTTTCCTGGCCGGTTACGTCGCCAAGGCGATCAATCGCTACGCGCGTTTGCCCCAGAGCCTGGAAGCGCTCAAGCCGATCCTGATCATCCCGCTGTTGGCGAGCCTGGTCACTGGCCTGGTGATGATCTACATCGTCGGCAAACCGGTGGCGGGCATGCTCGAAGCGCTGACCCACTTCCTCGACAGCATGGGTACCACCAATGCGATCCTGTTGGGCGTGCTGCTGGGGGCGATGATGTGCGTCGACCTCGGCGGACCGATCAACAAGGCCGCCTATGCGTTTTCGGTGGGGCTGCTGGCTTCACAGAGTTACGCACCGATGGCCGCGACCATGGCCGCCGGGATGGTGCCGCCGATTGGCCTGGGCATCGCCACCTTCATCGCCCGCCGCAAATTCGCCCAGACCGAGCGCGAGGCCGGTAAGGCGGCGCTGGTGCTGGGCTTGTGCTTCATCTCCGAAGGGGCGATCCCGTTCGCCGCCAAGGACCCATTGCGGGTGATCCCGGCCAGCATCGCCGGCGGTGCGTTGACCGGCGCGCTGTCGATGTACTTCGGCTGCAAGCTCATGGCGCCCCACGGCGGGTTGTTCGTGATGCTGATTCCGAATGCGATCAACCATGCGCTGTTGTACTTGCTGGCAATCGTCGCGGGCAGCCTGGTAACGGCGGTGGCCTATGCAGTGCTCAAGCGTCCTGAGGTGGTAGAAATGGCGTTGGAGCCAGCAAAAGCCTGACCACTTTGTTGAAGCAATGAAGGTCCCCTGTGGGAGCGGGCTTGCTCGAAAGCGGTGCTTCAGTCGATAAAAAATCGCCTGACACACTGCTTTCGCGAGCAAGCCCGCTCCCACATTGGTTTATTGGTGTTCATAAAATTCCTGTCACACCCATTTCACACAGCCATGCTTAAGTTTTTCCATTTGGGGGAAACACCATGAGCGAATTCGACCTGGGCCGTCGTCGTGTGATGCAAGCCGTGGGGGCGGGGTTGTTGTTGCCGGGGCTGGCGCCGGCGGTGATGGCCTCGGTCAAGGACCGACCGGTGCTCACCGATGGTGTGCAGTCCGGCGACCTGCAGGGCGACCGGGCGATGATCTGGAGCCGCAGCGACCGCCCGGCGCGGATGGTGGTGGAGTGGGACACCCGTAGCCAATTCAGCAATCCCCGCCGCTTTGTCTCGCCTGTGGCCGACACCCGTAGCGATTTCACCGCCCGGGTCGAACTCACCGGGTTGCCGCCTGACCAGGCGATTTTCTACCGTGTGCATTTCGAAGACGCCCAAAGCGGCGTTGCCAGCGAACCCTGGCTAGGCCATCTGCGCAGTGTGCCGCAGTTCAAGCGCAACATCCGTTTCGTCTGGAGTGGCGATACCGTTGGCCAGGGTTTTGGTATCAACCCGGACATCGGCGGCATGCGCATCTACGAAGCCATGCGTTTGCGCCTGCCGGACTTCTTCATCCACAGCGGTGACACCATCTATGCCGACGGCCCGGTGCCGGCGCAGCTCACCACCGAGGGCGGGCGTATCTGGCGCAATCTCACCACCGAAGCCAAGAGCAAGGTGGCCGAAACCCTGGACGAGTATCGCGGCAACTATCGCTACAACCTGATGGACGAAAACCTGCGGCGCTTCAACGCCGAAGTGCCGCAGATCTGGCAGTGGGATGACCATGAGGTGGTTAACAACTGGTCGCCGGGCAAGCAACTGGACGAGCGCTACCAGACCCGGGATATCCACACCTTGGTGGGGCGTGCGCGGCAGGCCTGGCTGGAATATGCGCCGATGCGTTTGCAGAAGGCCGATGGCGGCGGGCGGATCTATCGCAAGCTCAGTTACGGGCCGATGCTGGATGTGTTCGTGTTGGACATGCGCAGCTATCGCGAAGCCAACGACGCCAACCTGGGGGCGGCCAAACCCTTCCTCGGGCGTGAACAGTTGAATTGGCTCAAGCGCGAATTGAAGCAGTCCCGCGCCCAGTGGAAAGTCATCGCCGCCGACATGCCCATCGGCCTGGGTGTGCCCGATGGTGAAGTCAGCCCCGGTGTGCCGCGCTGGGAGGCGGTCGCCAACGGTGATCCCGGCCCGGCCCAGGGCCGTGAAATGGAAATCGCCGAATTGCTCGGTTACCTGCGCAAACATCAGGTGCGCAATTACGTCTGGCTCACCGCCGATGTGCATTATTGCGCGGCCCATCACTATCACCCAGAACAGGCCGCGTTCCAGGACTTCGAACCGTTCTGGGAGTTTGTCGCCGGGCCGTTGAACGCTGGCAGCTTCGGCCCCAATGCCTTGGACAAGACCTTTGGTCCCGAAGTGGTGTTCCAGAAAGCGCCGCCGGCCCAGAACACCTCGCCGTTTGCGGGGTATCAGTTCTTTGGTGAGGTGAATATCGACGGGCCGAGCGGGGAGATGAGCGTGGTGCTGCGGGATCTGGAAGGCGTGGCGGTGTTCGAGAAGAAGTTACAGCCGGTTTGATCCAAGGAGCACAGAAAATTTTCTGTGGGAGCGGGCTTGCCCGCGAAAGCGGTGTGTCAGTTGATAAATGTATGACTGACAGGACGTCTTCGCGGGCAAGCCCGCTCCCACAGGGTGTTGTGCATTATTTGAGGTAGTCAGTAGACATCCCGCCGATACCGCCCCTGCTCGATCAGCCGCTCCACTTCCTCACGCCCCAGCACGCTGTTGAGTACGTGATCTACCCCTGAGGCCATGCCCTGCAAGCTGCCGCAGACATAGATCACCGCGCCGTCGGCCACCCACTGCTTGAGTAGCGCTGCCGATTGCAGCAGGCGGTCTTGAACGTAGACTTTCTGCTTCTGATCCCGGGAGAAGGCCAGGTCCAGGCGTTCCAGGTCGCCTGAAGTCACCCATTCCTGCAGTTCGTCGCGGCAATGGAAATCGTGTTCACGGTTGCGCTCGCCAAACAGCAGCCAGTTGCGCTGCATGCCCTCGGTGACGCGCGCCTTGAGCAGGCTGCGCAGGCCGGCCAGGCCAGTGCCGTTGCCCAAAAGGATCATCGGCACGCCCTGGGGTGGCAGGTGGAAACTGCTGTTGCGGCGCACCCGCAGGGTAATGGCGCTGCCCAGTGGCGCATGTTCGGTGAGCCAGCCGGAACCGGTGCCCAGGCTGCCGTCGGCATGGCGTTCCTGGCGCACGATCAGCTCCAGCACGCCGTCCGCCGGGATCGAGGCGATGGAATATTCGCGTATCGCCAGCGGTGCCAGCGCATCCACCAGCGCCTGGGCATGCAGGCCGACCAGATGGGCGCGGTTTGCCGGCAACTGGCGGGTCGCCAGGGCCTGATCGAGACTCTGTGGCAGGCCATCGATTTGCACGCGAGCGTGGCCGGAGAGACCGAGCCCGTCGAGGAAATGCTCGATGGCCCACAGGTCATTACGCGGCAGGACTTCCACCAGGTCCCCGGCCAGCCAACTGCTCGGGCCCGGAGCCGTGAGGCCCAACAGGTAGACGCCCGAGCCGCTGCTCTCAGGGTTGAGCAGGGTGCGCTGGCTCAGGGTCCAGTGCTCGAAGCTGGGCGCCTGCCAGGTGTCCATCGGCGCTTGGCCGGTCAGTTCGGCCAGTTGTTGTTGCCAGTGACGCAAGGCGTAAGGGTCGCCGCTGTCGACTTCTACCGGGGCGAACAAGGTCTTGCCGCCATGTTCCGTCAGCCAGGCATGCAGGCGCCGGGCGAAGCCGCAGAAATGTTCATACTGCCGGTCGCCCAGGCCCAGCACCGCATACTGCAAACGCTCCAGGCCCACGGCGCGGCCCAGCAGCTTGCGTTCGAAGCCGCGAGCGCTGTCCGGCCCGTCACCGTCGCCAAACGTACTGACGACGAACAGGGCGCGGGTAGCGTTGCACAGGTCTTGTTCGCTGACGCCAGCCAGTGGCTGGACGTTCACCGACAAGCCGGCGGCCTGGAGCTGGCCGGCGGTCTGCCAGGCCAGTTGCTCGGCGAAACCGCTCTGGCTGGCGAAGCCGATCAGCCAGGTCGGGGCGTCGCTCGGGTTGTCGGCGAGTTGCTGGCGTGCCTGTTTCACTTGGCGCTTTTTGCGACGGCGGTCCAAATACAATAACCAGCCGGTGATGAAGAACAGGGGCATGGTCAATGCAGCAACCGTGACCAGGATCCGCCCGACCAGGCCGAAGAAGCTGCCGACGTGGAGGGCATACACGCTGGTCAGCAATTGCGCCTTGAGGCTCTTGTCACTGTAGCGGCTGTGGCGGCTGACGACCCCCGTGGCCGGGTCGAGGTTGATCTGGTTCAGCGCTCGGTCGTGGGGTGAGGTTTTCAGCAGGTAAAACACCGTTGCCGGCTGCCCGGCCACCGGCGGCATGCGCACGTTGTAAGCGGACAGGTCCGGGCCGGCGGCGCTGTAGATGCTGCTCCACATGGCCCGATAATCAGCCACCGGAGCCGGGCCTTGCGGTGCGGGGCCGCGGTTGCGTACGCGTTCTTCCTTGGGCGAATCGGACAAGAGGCGGGTCACGCCCTTGTTGTACCACTCATAGGACCAAGTCAGGCCGGTCAGGGCCGCCAACAGGTAGAACACCAGGCACCAGGTCCCGGCCACCGAGTGCAGGTCCCAATTGAAACTGCGGCCTTTTTTCGCCCAGTCGAGCGTCAGCCAGGCGCGCCAGCTTTTCCACTGGCGCGGCCAGCGCAGGTACAACCCGGACAGGCAGAAGAACACCAGGATCAGCGTGCACGCGCCGGTGATCTGCCGACCCACTTCATCCAAGGTCAGGACCCGGTGCAGCCTGAGCATCAGGCCGAAGAAGTCCTGGCCCACCACCTCGCCCATGAACTGGGCGTTGTAGGGATTGAAATAGCGCATGGCCCCACGCTTTTCCCCGGGCGGCGCGCTGAAAATCACCCGCGCGGCATTGCCGCTGTCGGTCTCGACCCAGAGCATGGCGACGGTTTTACCGGAAGCGGCCTCGATCTGTTCCACCAGCTCGGCGGGCGGCAGGACGCCGGCCGGTTGTTTTTCAACCGTCAGCACTTGTGGGTTCAAGGCTCGTAGAACCTCGTCCTGGAACGATACCGCAGCCCCGGTAATGCCCATCAACGCCAGGACCAACCCGGCACTGATGCCGAAGAACCAGTGCAACTGGAACAGGGTTTTCTTCAACACGTCGCTCGCCTTGTTCATTCTTCGCTGTTTATCACGGCGCACATTATGCCGTGTGTTATCGAGAAGCATTCATAAACACACACAAAAATCCCGATCAGTTGCGCGAGCGGGGCTTTTGCCCGGTGCCAGTTGGCTAACGGATACCTCCGTGGTGAAGAAGCAAGGCTTGCAGTCCAGACGCTGGCGCTGTTTTTCGGTCTTTCCCGGTGCGCAAAATTGCCGCTGTCAATGAGAGACGACATGATTCTTCGGCGAAACATTTATCGTGGGTCAAACTAAGTTACCCGCCAACTTTGTATTATCCGCTAATGTTTGCTTTGTTTTCGGTCTTTGACTTCCTCCAACTTCATCGTCTAGTGTTCGCTCAGCTGTACATTGACCGTACTTTCAAATGCCAATGAGCCAACGAGGCTCGCTGTTTGGCAATTAAATAATTAAAGGATTAATTATGAATACTCAAGCCGTCTGGAATGAGGCACTGGAAGGCGCCTCGACTGAAGACATCATCCGCTTTGCACAACTGGCGCCCAAGACGTTATCCAACGCTTCGACGTCGGCGCAGGAAGGCGAGTCCCGTGGGACAGGGTTGTTGCTGACCAAGAAACAGATCATCGATTTGAGAAAATATGAAGCCGCCGCCCTGGCCCTGCCTTATACGCCTGGAGACGTTAGGGATTACCTCAGTTTCGGTGACGATGCCGGCGGTGGCCCGGGCCTGCGCCATGAAGATTTCCTGAGGACCTTCCGCGCCACCCGCAACCATGCGCAACGCTGGTCGCCCCTGCGCGAATCGATCATGTTGACCGGTAGCCAGCTGAAACTTTTCGCCGCGAACATGACCCTTTACGGCAAGGCGATGGATGAGATCTATATCGAAGTCCAGCCTACCAGGGAACTTGATCGATATAATATCCAGACATTGGAGCAGTTAAGAAAGTTGGAAATGGAGTTGGGTATAAAATTTCCTGGTATTGAGCTGGAGCCGGGCATTGTCGAAGAGGTGGGTTATTATCTGGGCCGGATTTTCGAAAGGGTCGAGGATAACTTTCGGCGGGTAAAATCCATCAAGGACAGCCTCGATCTTTTTGGTTATGACCTTCGTCAATACATTCTTCCCGATATAAAGCTGCGCCTGAGCCTGATTGGCAATACGGCGCTGCCCATCGAAGTCGAGATGCTCAAGCGTGAGGTCGAAGAGCGGGCGTTACGCATCGAGGAAAAAAACGACGAGTACGCCAAGGCAGTGGAAAAATCCCTCGGCGCTGCGGCCGGATTGAATCTGATCGGCCTGGCGCTGGCGATTTACCTGGGGGTGGAAGCCGAGAGCATCCGGGCCGAAAGAAACCGACTGTACCAGGAGCAGGAAGCAGCGATTGAAGCGCTCCGGAGCAGAAACCAGACCCTCGGTTCCTTGAGTCGCGTCAAGCACGACTTGCAGGGGCTTGAGCTGGTGGCCATCGACGCCGACATCGCGACGCAGAACCTGATGCACGTGTGGAACGTCATGCATCTCTACATCACGACCTCCCAGGAAGCGATTGCCGGCATTCATGACGCCCTGACTTTGAGGCGATTCATCCTGGCCTTCAGACAAGTCGCCCAACCGTGGAAGCAGATCGAACAGGATGCAGACGCCTTGATCGCGGTATTCAAGGACGCGGACCGGGACTACGAGCGTATTTATGGCATCCAACCTCGCGCTGCGCTCACCCTCGCACCCTACGCATTGCGTAGCGACTATCCCAAGGTCGATCTCCAGGTCATGGCCGACAGTAACCGGCAGATGCGAGACGGCGCAGTCCAGGCCCGTGCGCTGTCCATTCAATGGAATTACCTGCCGCAGCTGCGGGCGCGGTTCGATGACTTGGTGCTCAGCGTGGGCAAGAGTTGCGATGTGCTGAGCGAGTCCGCGTTAAGCGCGAGCATGGTCCTCGATAGGCGGATTCGTCAGCTACAGGGATTGGAGAAAGAGCTGGCGAGCGCGTTCGATGAAAAGAATATCGAGGAAATCAAGGTTGACCGTGCTGAAGTCCTGGCGGGCATAAGCCGATGGGCGCAACAGGCCACCCGCCGGCTAAGCGATCAGTTGACGGTCATTCACGATGTGTTCGATCGACGCTTGAGCCTGGGCTTCATTGACGACCTCGATAAGCAGCGTCAAGCCGTCGAGGCCAGCCTCGGACAATTGCACGATGAACGGGTCGAACGCCAGAAGGAGCGTGGCCAAGTCACTGAGGCCATCGGGTCGCTCAGCAAGGTCGGCATCGAAGCGATTGGCAACGATCTGGTGCTGAACCTGGAGCAGGTGATGAAGCTCGGCGTAGCCCCGCCTGAAGTGCAACTGGTCATGCAAGCCATCGAGCAGCTCAAGAAAACGTTGGTACAAGTCGGCGAAGGCGTCCGGTTCGTCGATCTGGTGCGCGAGCGAGACAGGCTGGTTGGGAAGATCGAGGCGCTGAATGGCGATATCGATGGGAAAAACAACGAGATCATGGCGCTCAAGGGCAAGGCCGAGTTCATCCGGGTCATCCACGGCATCGACGATGAGCGCCGCCGTTATGTGGGCGAATACCAGGGCGTGGTCTCGGCCTATCGAGCCTTTGCCAGGCAGATGGACGCCAACGCGTACCTCGAAGAGAGCGAGCGCAGCGCCGACTTCATCCAGCAGGCCCGGCAGTTCATTGGATTCCTGACGCCACTGTCCCTGCCATTGGCAATCGCTTGAGCTTCACCGGGCAAGGATAGCCGGTCGGGCTGTTGACCATGGAGTACGCGACTGTCGGGCTGTCATCGTAATGACCGACAGTCGCCCGTTATGAGGCATCGAACATGTTCGACTTCTTGCTGGACGAGAAGAATTTTTCTTCGTTGAAAGAGTACATCGATTTTTTGAGCGGTCTGCCGGATGCCTTGAAGGAGATCGAGCAGTTCTCGGATGTTTTCCGCCGTTCCGGACACTTACTGCTGGCACCTCCGGATGGGCAGGCACTGACCCGGACGGCGATAGCCAATAAAAACAACTGGCGGGCCATCGTCGCAGTCGTGCCGTCACTGGGGGCGATGGGCCGCCAGTTGGTCGGGCAAACCTCCATTTTTGTCCGCGAGTTCGAGCAGGTGGCCCGGGAAACGCCGACTCGCCAATCCCTCGGCAACCTTGATCCCTCGCGTTTCACGCCGGTCAATTTTGGCCCGATGGGGAGCAATCGCACGTCAGACCTGATGCAATTGCTCGGCAACCTCGTGCTGCGGCTGGAGGAATGTGCGACGGCGGTGGCGCGGCTCAAGGCCCTGGTCGTGGACGTTTCCCAGACGATCCACAGCATTTTTGTGCGCTTCATCGACACATTGACGCTGAGGCTGTGCAGCTGTCACGGGCCGGATTCGAAGATCGAGATTTACTACGCCCTGGGGCGGGTCTGCCTGCCGAATATGCAATTCGATCCAGACGCGTATTACTCGCAGCAGCAACGCAGGGCAAAAGCCCGCGAGCATCTTGAGATGCTGCGCACGCTTTATGTGAGGGCAACGTCAGCGGGAAACAACATCGCCGACGTGTGCCATCGCATGGGCTATTTCCTGGAGCAAATGAAGGTCGAGCTCCAAGTCAATGACCGGCAGCAGAGCCTGCGGCGGGCGCAGACTTCGTTCGCGCAGTTGGCTCATCCGCTGCGGGAACTGGACGGAATGGCGCGTGCCCTGGTCGCCCTGTCTTACCGATTGGAACCATGAAAAAAGCCCGTGACATCGGTCACGGGCTTTCGGGTTTCACACTGTGGCGAATTACACGTAGTAAGACTTCAGGGGCGGGAAACCGTTGAACTCCACCGCGCTGTAGCTGGTGGTGTAGGCACCGGTCGACAACCAGTACAGACGGTCACCGATGGCCAGGTTCAGCGGCAAACCGTACTTGTAGTTTTCGTACATGATATCGGCGCTATCGCAGGTAGGGCCGGCGATGACCACTTCTTCCATCTCGCCTTTCTTCTCGGTCCAGATCGGGAATTTGATGGCTTCGTCCATGGTTTCGATCAGGCCGGAGAACTTGCCCACATCCGTGTACACCCAACGCTCGACGGCGGTGCGGGACTTGCGTGCCACCAGTACCACTTCGCTGACCAGGATGCCGGCGTTGGCGATCAACGAACGGCCCGGCTCCAGGATGATTTCCGGCAAGTCATCGCCGAAGTCTTCCTTGAGGAAACGGATGATTTCCTCGGCGTAGGTTTCCAGGCTGTTGGTGCGGGTGATGTAGTTGGCCGGGAAGCCGCCCCCCATGTTGATCAGCTTCAAGACGATGCCGTCTTCTTCTTTCAGGCGCTCGAAGATGACCTTGACCTTGGCGATCGCCGCATCCCAGACGCTGATATCGCGCTGTTGCGAACCGACGTGGAAGGAAATGCCGTACGGCACCAGGCCCAGGTCGCGGGCCAGGATCAGCAGGTCCATGGCCATGTCGGTCTGGCAGCCGAACTTGCGCGACAACGGCCAGTCAGCCGTGGTCGAGCCTTCGGTGAGGATGCGCACGTAGACTTTCGAGCCCGGCGCGGCCTTGGCGATGTTGCGCAGGTCGGCTTCGGAGTCGGTGGCGTACAGGCGCACGCCTTTTTCGTAGAAGTAGCGGATGTCCCGGGATTTCTTGATGGTGTTGCCATAGCTGATCTGGTCCGGGCCCACGCCGCGGCTCATGACCTTGTCCAGCTCATAGATCGAGGCGATGTCGAAGTTCGAGCCTTTGTCCTTGAGCAGGTCGATGATTTCCACCGCCGGGTTGGCCTTGACTGCGTAGTAGACCTTGGCGAATTCGAAACCGGCGCGCAGGTCGTCGTAGGCCTGGGAGATCATCGCGGTGTCGATCACCACGAACGGGGTTTCCTGCTTGTCGGCGAACGCTTTCATTTTCTGGAAGGTTTCGCGCGCGAAATAATCTTCGACCTGGATCGACATACTTGGGACTCCTACTGGCAAACATCAGGATCAATGGGTGTGAGGGCAAGCAGCCCCCGTGAACGTCCTCCGTATCCCCACTTTGGTTCGCCTACTTCCCAAGGCATGTCGCCGAAAGCAAAAAGGCCACGGGATGCGTGATTCCCTTGGCCTTGCTGTCTCGTCGTCAGTACTTGAGCCGGATGGATCGTTTCCAGCATGGACGTTCGGCGCGAACTGTAGGGCGTGAGGGGCCTGAGATCAACTAAAAATGTCGCGTTTTTGCACACTTCCGTCGTGCGGCCCGCGACAGCTCATGATGTAACCGACCGGTGTGACAGGTTGATGTTCAATTGGATCGGTTTTTCAGGCTGCTCAATGTGGCTTTTGCCTTTGTGGCGAGGGAGCTTGCTCCCGCTTGAGTGCGAAGCGCTCATCGCTTTTTGGGGCCGCTTCGCGCCTCAGCGGGAGCAAGCTCCCTGGCCACAGGTCCCAGGCTACCTTCCAGAGTGCGGGAGCTATCAGAAGTCAGGCAGAGGCTGCGTCGGCCGGCGAGACAATACTGGTCTTGCCGCCCCGAGACTTACCGGAGCTCAGGTACTCGGCAATCGATTCCTGGGTCACCTCGCCGAGGAACACCCGCTCGGCGTCCATCACCGGCAGCCACGAGCGGTTGAATTCGTACATGCGCGACAGCAGGATCCGCAGGTGTTCGTCGTAGGCCGCGGTGGCGTTGAACTCACGCAGGAATTGCGCGCAGGTGCCGGTCTGGCGGTACAGGTCGCGACGGCGCACGTAACCCAGGGCCTTGTTCTCGGCGCAGGTGACCACCACGTAGCGACGGTCATGTTCGTCCATCAGTTCCAGTGCTTCGGCCACCGGCGTTTCGGGGCTGACCGACGGGGCGTTGTCTGCCGCGTCTTCGGCCTTGACCAGCAGCAAGCGCTTGAGCGTGCTGTCCTGGCCGACGAAGTTGCTGACGAACTCATCCGCCGGATGCGCCAGCAGCGTGTCCGGGTGGTCGCACTGGATCAGCTTGCCGGCGCGGAAGATTGCAATCTTGTCTCCCAACTTGATGGCTTCGTCGATGTCATGGCTGACCATGATCACGGTCTTGTTCAGCGCCCGTTGCATCTCGAAGAACTCGTTCTGGATCATCTCGCGGTTGATCGGGTCCACCGCACCAAAGGGTTCGTCCATCAACAACAGCGGCGCATCGGCCGCCAACGCACGGATCACGCCGATCCGTTGCTGCTGGCCGCCCGACAATTCACGGGGGTAGCGATGCAGATACTGCTTGGGTTCGAGCTTGATCATGCTCATCAGCTCGCGGGCGCGGTCGTGGCATTTCTGCTTGTCCCAACCCAGCAGGCGCGGCACGACGGTGATGTTCTCCTCGATGGTCATGTTCGGGAACAGGCCGATCTGCTGGATCACGTAGCCAATGTTGCGGCGCAGGGTCACTTCGTCCAGGCCGGTGGTGTCCTCGCCATTGATCAAGACCTTGCCCGAGGTCGGCGGGATCAGGCGATTGATCATCTTCAGCGTGGTGCTCTTGCCGCAGCCCGACGGCCCGAGGAACACGCAGATTTCGCCTTCGTTGACGGTCAGGTTCACCGAGTCCACGGCCTTGACGTCTTTGCCGTTGCTCTTGAAGGTTTTGCTGAGGTTTTGAAGTTCGATCATTTGAGGAGTCCTTTTGGGGTCAGCGAGCGTTGCAGCCATTGCAGAAGCAGGTCGGCGGCAATGGCCAGGAGGCTGACCAGCACGGCGCCGACGATCAGCATCGACATGTCGCTGCGGCTGATGGAAGCGAGGATGAGCACGCCCAGGCCACCGGCACCGATGGTGGCAGCGATGGTCATGACGCCGATGTTCATGACCACGGCGGTGCGCACGCCGGCCAGGATCACCGGCACGGCGATAGGCAGCTCGACCATGCGCAGGCGCTGGCCGAAGGTCATGCCGATGCCGCGTGCGGCTTCACGGATGCCCGGCTCGACGCCGGTCAGGGCCAGGTAGGTGTTTCGCATGATCGGCAGCAGGGAATAAAGGAACACGGCGGTAATCGCCGGCATCGGGCCCAGGCCCTGGCCGAACTTGGAATAGAACGGCAACAACAGGCCGAACAGTGCTATCGACGGAATCGTCAGCAGCACCGTGGCGCTGGCCTGCAGCGGGCCGGCAAGCGCTGGAAAACGGGTCATGAAGATACCCAGTGGTACGCCGGCCACGATCGCCAGCGTCACGGCGATGCCCACCAGGGTGATGTGCTGCCAGGTCAGGTGGAGCACCAGCGGCCAGTCCAGATGGGAAAAGGCGTCAAGAAAATCCATGGCTTTTCCTCCAGGTCATTGGGTTGAGAGCAGGGAGTGCTGGCGCAGGAAATCGGCGGCAACGGTGGAAGGGCTTTCATGATTGACGTCCACGCGGGCATTGAGCTGACGCATGGTTTCGTCATCGAACAGCTCGGCCAGGGGCTTGAGCTGCGCGGCCAGTTGCGGGTGCGCGTCGAGGAACGCCTGGCGCACCACCGGCGCGGCGGTGTAGTCGGGGAAGTAATGCTTGTCGTCTTCCAGCAGTTTCAACTTGAAAGCGTTCAGCCGGCCGTCAGTGGTGTACACCAGACCGGCGAATACCTGGGCGTTGCGCAGGGCCGTGTAGACCAGGCCGGCGTCCATTTGCCGGATATTCTTGCGGGTCAGGTTCATGCCGTACTGCTTGACCATGCCCGCCAGGCCGTCGGAGCGGTTGGCGAATTCGGTGTCCAGGGCCACCAGGTGATTGTCATCGGCTTCGGCTTGCAGCACCGCGTTCAACTGGCTGATGGAATTGATCTGCGGATATTTCTGCGCGACTTTCTCCGGCAGGGCCAGGGCGTAGGTGTTGCTGAATTTCGACGGCGTCAGCCAGACCAGGCCTTTTTTCGCGTCTAGTTCTTTCACCCGGGCGTAGGACTGGGCGCTGTCGAGTTTCTCGGTGACATGGTTATAGGACACCAGCGACACGCCGGTGTATTCCCAGAGCAGGTCCAGTTGCCCGGTTTCATGGGCACTGCGGGCCAGGTTGCTGCCCAGGCCGCCAGTGATCTGCGCGTCGTAGCCCTTGCTGCGCAGGTATTGCGCGGTGATTTCCGCCAGCAAGGTCTGTTCGGTGAACACCCGGGCGCCAAGGCGGATCAGGGGGTTTTCAGCGGCTTGGGCGAACCCAGCGAACAGCAGGACGCAGCCCAGTATCAAACTCAACTTCTTCATAACGATTCCTTTATCCAGCCTGGCTTATGACGGTCGCAGACCGCGTTCCAGCCAGAGGCGGCTGGCCAGTGTCACCAGGCCGTCGAGCAGCAATGCCAGCAGCGCGGTGCAGGCTGCGCCGAGCAGCAGCTGCGGCTGGTTGTTCAAGGCAATGCCGGGGAAGATCAGGCTGCCGAGGCTGTTGGCACCGATCAAAAAGGCCAACGGCGCGGTTCCGACGTTGATCGCCAAGGCCACGCGCACGCCACCGACAATGATGGGAACGGCGTTGGGCAGCTCGACTTTCCACAGCACCTGGCGCGGGGTCATGCCAATGCCGACGGCGGCTTCCTTGAGAGAGCCCTGGACGTTTTTCAAACCTTCGTAGGTGTTGCGCACGATGGGCAACAGCGAGGCGAGGAACAGGGCAAAGATGGCCGGCCCGCTGCCGATGCCGAGGATGCCCAGGGCGATGGCCAATACGGCCAGAGGCGGCACGGTATTGCCGATGTTGAACACTTGCATGAAGCGTTCGGCGCGCCCGACCATGCCGGGGCGGCTGAGGGCGATGCCGGCCGGGATGCCCACGATCAGGGCTGCGAGCATGGAAACGATGACAAGCATCAGGTGCGCTTGCAGGTAAAACAGCAGGTCGTCGCGGTAACGTTGGATCGTATCGATGCCGATCCAGTGGACCAACAGGGCCAGGAGGGCGACGACGACCGCACCCCCGATAAGCCCTTTGCCATAGCGGATAGCCACAGGCGGACTCCTTTGTCTTTTTAGTCGGCGCACGCTTTCCCGGGCGGCAAACCATCACGGGTTGCCGGGAAAACGTTCGCGAGAAGCAGCTCTTTTCAATGCCGTTAAACGGCACGCAGATCGAGCCATGAGCGCAGCCCCGTCAGGCTAACTTGCTGATTTTCCAGACCCTGACAGGTATTCGCATCAGGGGGGTGGACGCCTCCACGTCGTAAAAGGTTCCCCTATCAGGCAGCATTTGGCCACCCTGGATGTGCTCAACGGTTCGGTTCCTGGCACAAGTTGGGCTATAATCGCCGCCCTTTTTTGAATCACCTGCCAGGCGATTTCCCATGACCAAACAGGCCGCCGAAGTCGCGAAACGCCGCACTTTCGCCATTATTTCCCACCCCGATGCCGGTAAGACCACCATCACCGAGAAGCTCTTGCTGATGGGCAAGGCGATTGCGGTCGCCGGCACGGTGAAATCTCGCAAGTCCGACCGCCATGCCACCTCCGACTGGATGGAAATGGAAAAACAACGGGGTATCTCGATTACCACGTCGGTCATGCAGTTCCCGTATCGCGATCACATGATCAACCTGCTCGACACCCCGGGCCACGAAGACTTCTCCGAAGACACTTACCGCACCCTGACCGCGGTGGACTCGGCATTGATGGTTCTCGACGGTGGTAAGGGCGTCGAGCCACGGACCATCGCGCTGATGGACGTCTGCCGTTTGCGGGACACGCCGATTGTCAGCTTCATCAACAAACTCGACCGCGACATCCGCGACCCGATCGAACTGCTTGACGAGATCGAAGCGGTCCTGAAGATCAAGGCCGCGCCGATCACCTGGCCGATCGGCTGCTACCGCGACTTCAAGGGCGTGTACCACCTGGCCGACGACTACATCATTGTCTATACCGCCGGTCACGGGCATGAGCGCACCGAAGTCAAGATCATCGAGAAGCTCGATTCCGATGAGGCCCGCGCCCATCTGGGTGACGAGTACGACCGCTTTGTCGACCAATTGGAGCTGGTGCAGGGCGCCTGCCATGAGTTCAACCAGCAGGAGTTCCTCGACGGCCAACTGACTCCGGTGTTCTTCGGTACCGCGTTGGGCAACTTCGGCGTGGACCATGTGCTCGACGCCGTGGTCGATTGGGCCCCGCGCCCGTTGGCTCGTGTTGCCAACGAACGTACCGTGGAGCCGGTGGAAGAAAAGTTCTCGGGTTTTGTCTTCAAGATCCAGGCGAACATGGACCCCAAGCACCGCGACCGTATCGCCTTCATGCGCATCTGCTCCGGCAAATACGAAAAAGGCATGAAGATGCGCCACGTGCGCACCGGCAAGGACGTGCGCATCGGCGACGCCCTGACCTTCTTCTCCTCGGAACGCGAGCAACTGGAAGAAGCCTTCGCCGGTGACATCATCGGCCTGCACAACCACGGCACTATCCAGATCGGCGACACCTTCACCGAAGGCGAAGCCCTGGGCTTTACCGGCATCCCGCACTTCGCCCCGGAACTGTTCCGTCGCGTGCGCTTGAAAGATCCGCTCAAATCCAAACAACTGCGCCAAGGTTTGCAGCAATTGGCCGAAGAGGGCGCCACCCAGGTGTTCTTCCCGACCCGCAGCAACGACATCATCCTCGGTGCCGTCGGTGTGCTGCAGTTCGACGTGGTCGCCAGCCGCTTGAAAGAGGAATACAAGGTCGAGTGCTCCTACGAGCCGATCACCGTGTACTCCGCCCGTTGGGTCGATTGCGGCGACAAGAAGAAACTCGAGGAATTTTCCAACAAGGCCGTGGAAAACCTGGCGATGGACGGTGGCGGTCACCTGACCTACCTGGCCCCGACCCGGGTCAACCTGGCGCTGATGGAAGAGCGCTGGCCGGATGTGAAATTCCGTGCGACGCGTGAGCATCATTAAGCGTTGAGTGTCACCCCAAACCCCGTTGCGAAAGCTGCGGGGTTTTTTATTTCTACCTCGTTCCCACGGGGGAGTTATGTGGGCGCTGCATTTGGGGGCACCTCCACAGGGGACTTATGTTTGGCGCTGCATTTGTGAGCACCTTGATTTAATTTGTGGGAGCGGGCTTGCTCGCGAAAGCGGACGGTCAATCAACATTGTTGTCGACTGATATACCGTTTTCGCAAGCCCGCTCCCACAGGGTGTTATGTTGGACTGCATTTGGGGAGAGCTTCAACAAGGGATGTGGTGGCTAGTGGGTTTGGATATAAGCATTATTCAAAACCGATCTGACGGGTAGTGGCATTTCTGGCTGGATTGGAGCGTCCTATTTGATGAGCCGGTTTGTTCAAGAATTGGCTCTTGAGCGCCGCGAGTCCCTGGCTCCATCCGCGATAGAAGGAATCGGCTATGAAGATATTCTTGCGCATGCTGTTTTTGCTGAAAGTGTTGGTGGTGTTATCCCTCGGTTCCACGGCGGCCTGGGCCGAATGTGATAAGCATGAGGCGCACGCGTCGAATGCGGCGGGGGCGCACGGAGAATTGATGCTGGCTGCGTCCGATGCAGACGCGGGCGATCCAGACGATGGCGAGGATGACGACGGTTCACCGGTAGACCCACCGGATGGCGATGAGGATGAAGAAGGCGATAGCCAGACCTGATCGAGTTTTTGGCTGCTGGTTCGCAGGAATGGAATTGACACATGACCCAGTGGCGAGGGAGCTTGCTCCCGCTGGACTGCGTAGCAGGCCCAAAAGAGGGGCTGCTTCGCAGCCCAACGGGGATAAATCCCCTCACCACAAAGAGCTCTATCTGACTTTTTGCCTTATGTCTTACGCCGCGCCGTCGAGGAACCGCTCGGCGTAGTGGCACGCCACCAGGCGGTTATCGAGCGGGCGCAGGGCCGGTTCTTCGGTCTTGCAGCGCTCGGTCGCGTACGGGCAGCGCTTGTGGAAGGCGCAGCCGGACGGTGGGTTGAGCGGGTTGGGCAGTTCGCCGACGATCTTGATCTTCGGCTTGTTCGGGTCCGGGTGGATGGTCGGGGTCGCCGACAGCAGCGCCTGGGTGTACGGGTGCAGCGGGCGGCTGTAGATGGACTCGTTGGGGCCCATTTCCACCGGGCGACCGAGGTACATGACCATCACGTCGTCAGCGACGTGTTGCACCACCGCCAGGTTGTGGGAAATGAATACGTAGGCGGTGTTGAACTCCTGCTGCAAATCCATGAACAGGTTCAGCACCTGGGCCTGAATCGACACGTCCAGCGCCGATGTCGGTTCGTCCGCCACCAGCACCTTGGGTTGCAGCATCATGGCCCGAGCCAGGGCGATGCGCTGGCGCTGGCCGCCGGAGAACATGTGCGGGTAGCGCTGGTAGTGCTCGGGGCGCAACCCCACCTGCTTCATCATTGCCTGGACTTTCTCGCGCCGCTCGGTGGCCGACAGGCTGGTGTTGATCAGCAACGGCTCGCCCAGTTGATCACCGATTTTCTGCCGTGGATTGAGGGACGCGTAAGGGCTCTGGAAGACCATCTGCACGTCTTTGCGCAATTGCTTGCGTTCGGCCTTGTTGGCGCCGGCGACTTCCTGGCCGGCGATTTTCAAGGAGCCGGAGGACGGCTCTTCAATCAGCGTCAGAGCTCGGGCCAGGGTGGATTTGCCACAACCGGATTCACCGACCACGGCCAGGGTCTTGCCAGCTTCGAGTTCGAACGACACACCATTGAGGGCGCGCACGGTCGCGTGACCCTTGAACATGCCACGGGACACTTCGTAATGACGGGTCAGGTCACGGGCGGTAAGTACGACGGCCATCACGCCACCTCCTGGTTCAACGGGTAGAAGCAGCGGGCGAGGCTGTTGGATTTTGGATCGAGGGCAGGACGCTCCTGTCGGCAGTTATCGCGCACGTACGGGCAACGCGGCGACAGCAGGCAGCCCTGTGGACGGTCATAGCGACCGGGCACGATGCCCGGCAACGTCGCCAGGCGCTCGGCGCCCATGCTGTGTTCCGGAATCGCCGCCAGCAACGCTTCGCTGTACGGGTGGGCCGGAATGTCGAACAGCTCGGGCACCTGACCCACTTCGACCGCTTGACCGGCATACATCACGCACACGCGCTGGGCGGTTTCAGCCACCACGGCCAGGTCATGGGTGATCAGCACGAGGCCCATGTCCTGCTCTTTTTGCAGGGCCAACAGCAGGTCCATGATCTGCGCCTGGATGGTCACGTCCAGGGCGGTGGTCGGTTCGTCGGCGATCAGCAGCTTCGGCTCGCCGGCAATCGCCATGGCAATCGCCACACGCTGGCTCATGCCGCCGGACAGTTGATGCGGGTAAGCGTCCATGCGACTGGAAGCGCCGGGGATCTCGACTTTTTCCAGCAATTCGATGGCGCGCTTGCGGGCGGCCTTGCCGGACAACTTCAAATGCAGGCGCAGCACTTCTTCTATCTGGAAACCCACGGTGTAGCTGGGGTTGAGCGCGGTCATCGGGTCCTGGAACACCATCGCCAGGTCCTTGCCGACGATCTGCCGACGCTGGCGATTGCTCAGCTTGAGCATGTTCTTGCCGTCGAAGTTCAGCGCGTCGGCGGTGACGATGCCGGGGTGCTCGATCAGCCCCATCAGCGCCATCATGGTCACGGATTTACCCGAGCCCGATTCGCCGACAATGGCCAGGACTTCGCCTTTTTCCACGGTCAGGTCGAGGCCGTCGACCACCGGCACAGCGGTGGCATCGCCGAAGCGGACGTTGAGATTCTTGATTTCTAGCAGTGACATGGGAATCTCCTCAGGCGGCATTCTTGAGTTTCGGGTCCAGCGCATCGCGCAGCCCGTCGCCCATCAGGTTGATTGCCAGCACGCTGAGCAAAATGGTCAGGCCAGGCAGGCTCACTACCCACCAGGCGCGTTCGATGTAGTCGCGGGCCGAGGCCAGCATGGTGCCCCACTCCGGGGTGGGCGGCTGCACGCCGAGGCCGAGGAAGCCCAGGGCGGCGGCGTCGAGGATGGCCGAGGAAAAGCTCAGGGTCGCCTGGACGATCAGCGGCGCCATGCAGTTGGGCAGCACGGTGATGAACATCAGGCGCGGCAGGCCGGCACCGGCCAGGCGCGCGGCGGTCACGTAGTCGCGGTTCAGCTCGCCCATCACGGCGGCGCGGGTCAGGCGCACGTAGGACGGCAGCGAGACGATGGCGATGGCGATCACGGTGTTGATCAGGCCAGGGCCGAGGATGGCGACAATCGCCACGGCCAGCAGCAGCGAAGGCAGGGCGAGCATGATGTCCATCAGGCGCATGATGGTCGGCCCGAGGATGCGCGGGAAGAACCCGGCGAACAGCCCCAGCAGGATGCCCGGGATCAGCGACATCACCACCGACGACAAGCCGATCAGCAGCGACAGGCGCGAGCCTTGGATCAGGCGCGACAGCAGATCGCGGCCCAGTTCGTCGGTGCCCAGCAAAAATTGCATCTGCCCGCCTTCGAGCCAGGCCGGCGGCGTCAGCAGGAAGTCGCGGTATTGCTCGCTCGGGTCATGGGGTGCGACCCACGGCGCGAAGAGCGCGCAGAACACCACCAGCATCATAAACAACAGCCCGGCCACGGCGCCCTTGTTGCGGGAAAACGCCTGCCAGAATTCTTTGTACGGGGACGGGTACAGCAGGCTTTGATCGACTGCTACCGCGGTAGTTGGAGTACTCATGGTCTTGATCTCAGCGCTGATGACGGATGCGTGGGTTGGCAAAGCCGTAGAGGATGTCCACGACGAAGTTGACCAGAATCACCAGGCAGGCGATTAACAGGATGCCGTTCTGCACCACGGGATAATCCCGGGCGCCGATGGCTTCGATCAGCCACTTGCCGATGCCTGGCCAGGAGAAGATCGTTTCGGTCAGGACCGCACCGGCCAGCAAGGTGCCGACTTGCAGGCCGACCACGGTCAGCACCGGGATCAGCGCGTTGCGCAGGCCATGCACGAACACCACGCGCGACGGCGACAGGCCCTTGGCCTTGGCGGTGCGGATATAGTCCTCGCGCAGCACTTCGAGCATCGAGGAGCGGGTCATGCGGGCGATCACCGCCAGCGGAATGGTGCCCAGTACGATGGCCGGCAGGATCAGGTGATGCAGGGCATCGAGGAACGCGCCCGGTTCATCGGCCAGCAGCGTGTCGATCAGCATGAAGCCGGTTTTCGGCTCGATGTCGTAGAGCAGGTCGATCCGCCCCGATACCGGGGTCCAGCCCAGGGACACCGAGAAGAACATGATCAGGATCAGGCCCCACCAGAAGATCGGCATCGAATACCCCGCCAGGGAGATGCCCATCACCCCATGGTCGAACAGGGACCCTCGCTTGAGTGCCGCGATCACCCCGGCCAGCAGTCCCAGGATACCGGCGAACAACAGGGCGGCCATGGACAGTTCCAGGGTCGCGGGAAACAGGGAGCTGAACTCGCTCCATACACTTTCACGGGTACGCAGCGATTCGCCGAGATCACCGTGGGCCAGTTTGCCGATGTAGTCCAAGTACTGGGCATACAGCGGTTTATTGAGGCCAAGGCGTTCCATTGCCTGAGCATGCATTTCGGGATCGACCCGACGTTCGCCCATCATCACTTCCACGGGGTCGCCGGGGATCATGCGAATCAACGCGAAGGTCAGCAGGGTGATGCCGAAGAACGTAGGGATCAACAATCCCAATCGGCGGGCAATAAAACTAAACATCTTCAGGTGTACCTCATCAGCCGGTTAGGCGTGCCCGGCCACTCTTGGCGTCAAGAGCGACCGGGCGTTTTCTTATCTACTTCACCTGGGTAGTGGCGAAGTTGTTGGTGGTGAGCGGGCTAATCACGTAGCCCTCTACGTTGTTGCGCATTGCCGTGAACATGCGGGTGTGGGCCATGCTGATCCACGGTTGGTCCTGGTTGAAAATGACCTGGGCTTGCTCATAGAGCTTGGTGCGCTCCTCGGGGTTCACTGTGGCGCGAGCCTGGTCGATCAGCGCCTGGAACTTCTCGTTGCACCAGCGCGCGTAGTTTTCGCCGTTCTTGGCCGCTTCGCAACTGAGCATAGGCGTCAGGAAGTTATCCGGGTCGCCGTTATCGCCCGCCCATCCGGCAGACACCATATCGTGCTCGCCGTTTTTCGCGCGCTTGAGCATTTCGCCCCATTCCATCACGCGTATATCGACCTTGATCCCGACTTTCGCCAGGTCCGATTGCATCATTTGTGCGCCGAGCATCGGGTTGGGGTTGGTCGGGCCGCCGCCGTTGCGGGTGAACAGGGTGAACACGGTGCCTTCCGGTACGCCGGCTTCCTTGAGCAACTGGCGGGCTTTATCCAGATCGCGAGTCGGGTTCTTCAGTTCGTGATTGAAGCCCAGCAGGGTCGGTGGGTACGGGTTGACCGCCACGGTGGCGTTGCCTTTGCCGAACAGGGCGTTGACGTAGGCTTCCTTGTCGAAGGCCAGGTCGATGGCTTTGCGCACCCGCACGTCGCTCATGTATTTGTGGCTGGTGTTCAGGGCGGTGTAGGAAACGGTCATCGCATCCAGCTCGGCGACCTTCAGGTTCGGGTCTTTCTTGATGCTGGGGATGTCATCCGGTTTCGGATACAGCGCAATTTGGCACTCGTTGGTCTTGAGTTTTTGCATGCGCACGTTGTTGTCGGTGGCGATGGCCAATACCAAGGCATCGGCTGGCGGCTTGCCACGGAAGTAATCCGGGTTGGCCTTGAAGCGCACCTGGGCGTCCTTGTTGTAGCGCTGGAAGACGAACGGGCCGGTGCCGACTGGCTTGCTGTTGAGGTCGCCGGCCTTGCCTGCCTTGAGCAACTGGTCGGCGTATTCGGCCGGGTAGATCGAAGAGAAGGCCATGGCGATGTCGGCCAGGAACGGTGCTTCGCGGCGGGTCAGAGTGAACTTGACCGTGTACTCGTCGACCTTCTCGACATTCTTCAGCAGCTCCTTGAAACCCATGCTTTCAAAGTACGGGAAGCCCACGCTCGACAGTTTGTGCCACGGGTGGTTCGGGTCCAGTTGGCGCTGGAAACTCCAGACCACGTCGTCGGCGTTCATGTCGCGGGTCGGCTTGAAGTATTCAGTTGTGTGGAACTTGACGCCTTTGCGCAGGTGGAAGGTGTACGTCAGGCCATCGTCACTGATTTCCCAGGTATCTGCCAGCGAGGGAATCACTTCGGTAGTGCCGGGCTTGAAGCCCACCAGACGATTGAAGATGGTTTCGGACACCGCGTCGCCTGTGACTGCAGTCGTGTACTGGACCATGTCGAAGCCTTCCGGGCTGGCTTCTGTGCAAACCACCAGGGGTTTGGCGGTGGCGCCAACGGCGACACTCAGCAGCGCAGCGGCGATGGCGGCGCGTAGGGGGATCATGTTCATCGTCAATCCTCTGCAATCGGTTAAATGGCAAAAACCGAACGGCCAACCTTGTGAGTCGACCGTTCGGTGGAAGGTTTAGAGAATGTTGAACGGGATGGTGGTGACCAGGCGGAACTCGTTGAGGCTGCCGTCGGCCTGGTTTTCGCTCGCGCGGTGTGCGGTGTAGGTCGCACGGATCGCGGTGGCTTTCAGTGGGCCGCTCTGTACCGCATAAGATGCGCCAATGCCGTATTCGTAATGGTGCTCACCGTCCATGGCCTTCACATCGCTGTAGCCGGTGCTGTTGTAGTGAGTACCGTCGATGCCCCAGCCGCGAGCTTGGTAGATGTTGAACTTCAGGCCTGGCACGCCGTATTCGGCCATGTTCAGGCCGTAGGCGATCTGGAAGGATTTCTCGTTCGGGCCGTTGAAGTCCGACAGCAGGGAGTTGGCCAGGTAGATGCCGTTGGTTTCGTGCAGGTAGTCGAAGTACTCGTTACCGTTCACTTCCTGGTACGAGAACGTCAGGCTGTGGGCCTGGTGGGTCAGGCCGAACGACAGGGAGTAGGTGTCGTTGTCGATCTCGCCCAGCTTGCTTTTGCCCGAGTCCACGGTCTTGTAGTAGTTCAGGCCGGTGGTCAGGCTCAGCACCGAGCTGTCGCCCAATTCGTGGGTGGCGCCGAAGTAGTACTGGTTCCAGAGGTCTTCAGCCTGGGTTGCCCAGAGGCTGGTCTTCAGGCTGGCCAGAGGCTGGTATGTGATACCCGCAGTGTTGACGTGATCGGTTTCAACGCTGCTGTCGCCGTATTCGGAGCGGAACTTGCGCAGGCTTTCTTCGGTACGTGGCGAGTTGCGGTCGAACGTGGCGATGTCCAGGCCAAGGTTCTCGAACTCTTCGCTGTGCAGGCTCACACCCTGGAAGCTGGAGGGCAGGGCACGGTTGCCGATGACGTCGACCATCGGGCTGCTGTAGTTCTGGCGGCCGGCGGTCAGGGTGGTGTTCGAAACGCGGGCCTTGACGTTCGCCAGGCCCAGTTTGCTCCACTGGCCAACGGCGTCGCCGCCTTCGCGGGTCAGGGTGCGGTTGTTACCGGCGCCAGGACGGGTGGTCGGTGCGCCGCCGTTGTTGGATGCCAGGTCCTTGCGGTCCTGGTCCAGGGCGATGGCGTTGTAGGCGGCCAGTTCGGTGCTGAAACCGACGGTGCCTTCAGTGAAGCCCGAGTTGTACTTGATGATGGTGCCTTGCAGCCAGTTGATCCGGCGGTCGGTCTCGCGTGCTTCGCCGTTCTTGCGGTAGGTGAGTTTCGCACCACGCTTGAATTGTTCGTTGGCGTACCAGTTGCGAGTGGTGCCACTGATGGACTGACCTTCGATAAAGCCCTTGGCTTCGCTTTGCTCACTGCTGGTCTTGAGGGTCACGGGGGTGACCGCCTGGCTCTGGGATTCTGCGTACGCCGTCGCGGTGACGCTGCTGATGGCCAGGGCCAATAACGCGGTGCTGCTCAGTTTCATGGGTAACGCTCCTTTTCTTTCTTTTAGTGCCGGTCTTTTTTGGTGATACGGCTATTGGTTTTTACAACTCATTTAAAGATCGCAAACGTTTGCATAAAGCCTGATCGGCGAATTACGGCAAGACGTCTGCGTCAGGGCTCCAAGGGAGCCCTCGCTGCGCGGCTAAGCGGTTATGGGTTCAGGCTGACGCCCGAGAATACGTTGCGACCGAAGGGGCTGACTTTGAACCCCTCGACTTTGGCACTCAGCGGCTGGTTGACCGTCGAGTGGGCAACAGGGGTGATCGGCACTTGCTGCTTGAGCAACTGCTGCGCCTGTTTGTAGAGCACGGTGCGCTGGTCGCGGTCGGTGACGACCTTGGCCTGCTTGATCAGCTTGTCGTAATCCTGGTCGCACCACATGGAGTAGTTGTTGCCACCAATGGCGTCGCAGCTGTACAGCGTGCCCAGCCAGTTGTCCGGGTCACCGTTGTCGCCGGTCCAGCCAATCAGGCTGACGTCGTGCTCGCCGTTCTTGGTGCGCTTGATGTACTCGCCCCATTCGTAGCTGACGATCTGCACCTTCAGGCCGATCTTCGCCCAGTCGGCCTGGAGCATCTCGGCCATCAGCTTGGCGTTGGGGTTGTAGGGGCGTTGCACGGGCATGGCCCAGAGGGTGATTTCGGTGCCTTCCTTGACTCCGGCGGCCTTGAGCAACTCCTTGGCCTTTTCCGGGTTGTAGGCGGTCTCCTTGATCGTGTCGTCGTAGGACCATTGGGTCGGCGGCATGGCGTTGACCGCCAGTTGCCCGGCACCCTGGTACACGGCGTTGAGGATGCCTTGCTTGTTCACCGCCATGTCCAGCGCCCGGCGCACTTCGACCTGATCGAACGGTTTGTGACGGGTGTTATAGGCGATGTAGCCGAGGTTGAATCCAGGCTTCTCGATCAGTTGCAGCTTGGGGTCGTTCTTCAAGGCCGGCACGTCGGCCGGACGCGGATGCAGGGTGACCTGGCATTCGTTGGCCTTGAGCTTCTGTACCCGTACCGAGGCGTCGGTGTTGATGGAGAAGATCAGGTTCTTCAACTTGACCCGTTCCGGCGCCCAGTACTGCTGGTTGGCGACGTAGCGGATGTTGGAGTCTTTCTGGTAGCTCTTGAACACGAACGGACCGGTGCCTACCGGTTTCTGGTTGATGTCGGCGGCCTTGCCTTCCTTGAGCAACTGGGCGGCGTACTCGGCGGACTGGATCGAGGCGAAGCTCATGGCCATGTTCTGGATGAACGCGGCGTCGACATCCTTGAGGGTGAACTTGACGGTGTGGTCGTCGACTTTATCGATCTTGGTGATGTTGGTGTCCATCCCCATGTCGGTGAAGTACGGGAATTCGGTCGGGTACGCTTTACGGAACGGGTCATCCTTGCTGATCATGCGATTGAAGGTGAACAGCACATCGTCGGCGTTGAATTCGCGGGTCGGCTTGAAATACGGGGTGGTGTGGAACTTGACGCCTTCGCGCAGATGGAAGGTGTAGGTCAGGCCGTCGTCGGAAATATCCCACTTGGTCGCCAGGCCAGGAATCACGGCGGTGCCGCCGCGCTCGAACTGGGTCAGACGGTTGAACATGGTCTCTGCAGAGGCGTCGAAGTCGGTTCCGGTGGTGTACTGACCAGGGTCAAAACCGGCTGGGCTCCCTTCGGAGCAGAACACCAGGTTAGTCGCGGCTTGGGCGAAAGGTGCGCTGGCTAATAAGCTCGCGCCGACTAAAAACGGAATGACCGCTTGTTTAAGCATGTTGGCCTCATGATTTGTTGTCATTTTTGGATTTGAGGGCGACCTCGTGAGTCGTCCTGCGGATACTTATGCAGGCCCCATACCCAATGCAAGATCCAGAGCGGTCACAAGTCCGAAACAGTGGCACGAACGTACCTTAATGTCGCATCTGTGTAACTTCTGACGCATTTGATCGTTTGCGGGTGTTTTTTTGGCGTCAAAAGCGCCCTCTGCCGGTGCGCCGTAAAATGGTGGCGCACCGGTTTGGCGCGGGTGTTACTTCGTCAAACCCACGCCGTAGAAGGGTGTAAGGCCAAACGGGCTGAGTTTGAAATCCACCACTTGCCTGTTTATCGGTTGGAAGACCGTGGAGTTGGCGATGGGGGTGATGGGCACCTGTTGCTTGAGGATTTTCTGCGCTTGTCGATACAAATCGATCCGTTGCTGGCGGTCGGTCGAGACCTTGGCCTGCTGGATCAACTGGTCATACGCCGGATCGCACCACTTGGCGTAGTTGCTGCCCTTGACCGCCGCGCAGCTGTACAACACCCCCAGCCAGTTGTCCGGATCGCCGTTGTCGCCGGTCCAGCCGTAAATCATTGCGTCGTGCTCGCCATTTTTTGCGCGCTTGATGTACTCGCCCCATTCATAGCTGACGATGTTGGCCTTGATCCCGATCTTGGCCCAGTCCTGCTGGATCATCTGCGCAGACATTCGCGCATTGGGATTGGACGCGCGCTGCACCGTCATCGCCCATAAATTGATGGTGGTACCGGGCGCAACCCCGGCCTCCGTGAGTAGCGCCTTGGCCTTGGTCACGTCATGGGGTGCGTCCTGGATGGACGGGTCGAATGACCACTGCGCCGGCGGCAAGGCGTTTTGCGCCAGTTGCCCGGCGCTCTGGTACACGGCCTTGATGATTGCCGGCTTGTCGATGGCCATGTCCAGCGCCTGGCGCACCTTGAGCTGATCCAGCGGCGGGTGCGTCACGTTGTAGGCGAGGAAGCCCAGGTTGAAGCCGGGCTGCTTGAGCACCTGCAGGTTCGGGTCCTGCTCGATCAATTCGATGTCGACCGGGCGCGGATAGCCGCTGACCTGGCATTCACCGCGCTTGAGCTTTTGCAGGCGCACGGCGGCGTCCGGGGTGATGGAGAAAATCAGGTTGTCCAGCTTCACGTCCTCGGGTTTCCAGTACGCGGTGTTGCCGGCGTAGCGGATTTGCGAGTCCTTCTGGTAGCGCTTGAACACGAACGGCCCGGTGCCGATGGGTTTCTGGTTAAGGTCGCCGGCCTTGCCTTCCTTCAGCAACTGCGCCGCGTATTCGGCGGACTGCACGGAGGCAAAACTCATCGCCAGGTTCTGCACGAAGGCGGCGTCGACGTTGTTCAAGTTGAAACGCACGGTGTGCTCGTCGACTTTTTCGACGCTCTTGGTCGTGGTGTTCAGGCCCATGTCGGTGAAGTACGGCGACTCGGTGGGGTAGGCCTGGCGGAACGGGTGTTGCGGGTCGAGCAGGCGCTGGAAAGTGAACAGCACGTCGTCGGCGTTGAAGTCGCGGGTTGGGGTGAAGTAGTCGGTGGTGTGGAATTTCACGCCGTCGCGCAGGTGAAAGGTGTAGACCAGGCCGTCTGGGGACACGTCCCAGCTCGTGGCCAATCCCGGTTCGACTTCGGTGCCGCCACGTTTGAATTGGGTGAGGCGGTTGAAGACGGTTTCGGCCGAGGCGTCGAAGTCGGTGCCGCTGGTGTATTGGCTGGGGTCGAACCCGGCGGGGCTGGCTTCGGAGCAGTAGACCAAGGTGGTGGCGGCTTGGGCCGTTGGGACGCTGCTGATCAGGGCGATGGCAAGTAGAAGAGGTTTGAAGGTGATCCGGTCCATGAAATCCCTTGAGGGTGGTGAGGTTTTCAGGAGAGTAGCGTTGTGGGTGGGGGTGTTGGAAATATCGAAAAGTGAGGGGGACCGTTGGGTTTGGGCATAGGCCGCTTTACGAGGCTGTGCTTCGATCCAATTGTGCGGGCTTGTTCGCGAAAGCGGCCTGACCTCCAACCTGATTTCCGCAGCTTTACCCCGATCCAACTGTGGGAGCGGGCTTGCCCGCTAAGGCGGTCTTATTGCCGACCTATTTCTTCCGGTCGTACACCGATCCATTGTGGAAGCGAGCCTGCTCGCGATGGCGGTCTGGTAGCCTGATTATGTTCTGTGGGCGGTATGTATATCCATTGCTGCGGTAACGGCGACTTAGGGGTTCGCCCTTACGGCGACTCACTTTTTTTTCAGACGCCAAAAAAAGTAAGCAAAAAAGGCTTGCCCCACCACTTGGTGCCTCGCCTGGGCTCGGCATGCCCTCACTCCGGCATTGCTTCGTGGGCCCACTCCACAATGCCTGCGTTCGGCCAGCGTGGTTAACGGGGCCCCAAAATCAAAAGCATTGGCGAGGCGGCCTTATAGCCGGCCTGTCTCCTGTGTCGTACTCCGATCCAACTGTGGGAGCGGGCTTGCCCGCGAAGGCGGTCTTATTGCCGACCTATTTCTCCCGGTCGTACACCGATCCATTGTGGGAGCGAGCCTGCTCGCGATGGCGGTCTGGTAGCCTGCTTTTGTTTTGTGGGCGGTGTGTATATCCATTGCTGCGGTAACGGCGACTTAGGGTTTCGCCCTTACGGCCAGCCCTTTCAAGGTCTTTGATAAAATCCCGCAAAACTCCAGTCAGGGTGGACGAAAGCGATGTGGGCAGAGGTTCTAGCACGGTTTGAGAAAAAAGCACCGGCCAGTGTCATGACCAGAGTGATATTGGAGCAGGCTGTTCCTGCTGAATGGGTCGATCAGGTGTTCGAAGAACACCGTCAGCGGCAGTACCCACGTGAGCTTTTGTTTTCAACCATCGTTGAACTGATGTCCCTTGTTTCATTGGGCTTGCGACCCTCGCTGCATG